>JAENVU010000181.1 GCA_016650415.1 Acidimicrobiia bacterium | reverse complement strand
TTGACCACCTCGCCCGCGACCAGATTCTCCAGGCACCACGCCAAATGCGGCGCGTCGATCCGGAACATCGTCGAGCACGGGCACACGAGCGGGTCGAGTGACACGACCGTCTTGTCCGGGTTGTCGACCGCCAGCCGTTGCACCATGTGAATCTCGGTCCCGACGCTGATCACGGATCCCGCCGGTGCGGCCGCGGTCCATTCGAGGATGCGCTCGGTCGAACCGACCAGATCCGCGACCTCGACCACCTCGTGCGGGCACTCCGGATGGACGATCACCGTGCCGTCGGGATGCTCGGCCCGAAACGCGGCGACCTGATCGGGCGTGAATCGCTGATGGACCGAACACCAGCCGCGCCAGAGTAGGAACGTGGCGTCCTTGACGTCGTGCTCTTCGAGCCCGCCGAACTCGCGGTGCGGGTTCCACACGCGCATGTCGGACTCGGTGTAGCCCATCGCGATACCGGTGTTCCGGCCGAGGTGTTGGTCGGGGAAGAACAGCACCTTGTCGCCCCGGGCGAAGGCCCACTCCAACACCGCCCGCGCGTTGGACGACGTGCAGACCGCGCCGCCGTGTTCGCCCACGAACGCCTTGATGGCGGCCGACGAGTTCATGTAGGTGATCGGAATCACCCGGTTGATGTCGGTGACCGCGGCGATGGCGTCCCAGGCCTCCTCGACCTGATCGAGATCGGCCATGTCGGCCATGGAGCAACCGGCGTTGAGGTCGGGCAGGATGACGCGCTGGTGATCGCCGGTCAGGATGTCCGCGGATTCGGCCATGAAGTGCACGCCGCAGAACACGATGTCGGTCGCGTCGGAGTCGGCGGCGAAGCGGGCAAGTTTGAACGAGTCGCCGCGCATGTCGGCCCAGTCCATGACCTCGTCACGCTGATAGTGGTGGCCGAGGATCAGCAATTTCGAGCCGAGCGTCGCCTTGGCCTCGCGGATCATCGTCCGCAGGGTCTCGGGATCGGCCGCGCTGTATCGGTCCGGCAGGGGAACCTGGAGTCGCAACATGAACATGCCCCTTCGGGGAAGGTTCCGATGTTGGCCGGCGGGGACAGCCTGGTCGCCACTCCGCGGGGTTGTCGGCCTCGGAACCGAATATGTAGCCGGTAATCCAGGCCGGCCTTCGGTGATGGTAACGCCCCGAACCCCCCGTCTCTTCCCCCCATTTCCCAGCGTTTGGCGCGTGGCGACGCGCCGAGCCGTGTGAGCCGCCAAACGCTGGGGTTCGGGCGACCACCCGACGACGGTTTGGCGGCTGAGTGGGCGCCGGGGGCCCCCACGCGCCAAACGCTGGAGGGTGGGGGTGGATCTGGGAGGATGGGGGGATGGTCGATCCGCGCATCCGGCTCTCCGAGCCGACCATTGGCGACGAAGAAGCGAATGCCGCGGCGCGCGCGGTTCGTGACGGCCATCTCGTCTTCGGTCCGGATCTCCCGGCCTTCGAAGCTGCACTGGCCGCTGCGGTCGGCGCACCGGGCGCGGTCGCAGTCAGTACCGGCACCGCCGCCCTGCATCTGGCATTGGTGACCGCCGGGGTCGGCCCGGGCGACGAAGTCTGGGTCTCGGACCTCACCTTCATCTCGTCGGCCAACGCCATCACCTACACCGGTGCCCGGTGCGTCCTCGTCGACAGCGAGACCGAATCCTGGAACCTGGACCCCACGATCGTCGCGGACGAGATCCGGCGCCGGGCGCGGGCCGGGCTACCGATGCCGAAGGCGATCGTGCCGGTTCACCTGCTCGGCCATCCCGCGAACCTCGAACCGATCCTCGACCTCCTCGTCGAGCACGGCATCACGATCGTGGAAGACGCCGCGGAGGCGCTCGGATCCCGGTGGCGAGGTGGCCAACTCGACGGGCGCGCCCCGGGAAGCGTCGGCGCGTTCGGCATCTATTCGTTCAACTTCAACAAGCCGATCTCGACCGGCGGCGGTGGCATGCTCGTCGCCCGCGATCCCGACGACCTCGCCCGCGCCCGGCACCTCGGGGCGCAGGCCAAGATCCCGAACCTCGACTACCGCCACGATGCCGTCGGATACAACTACCGCCTGTCGAATGTGGCAGCGGCGCTCGGTGTGATCCAGATGCAACGCCTCGATGGGCTCATCGCCCGCCGGCAGGCGATCGCGATTCGGTATCGCGACGCGTTCGAACCGCTCGGGTTGGGGAGCGGGCCCGACGCCTCCTGGGCCGCGCGCTCCGGGTGGCTCTCCAGCGCAGTCTTCGCCGATCCCGGAACTCGCACCGCGGTGCGATCGGCACTGGATGCTCGCGGCATCGAGTCCCGGCCGATCTGGGCACCGATGCGCCTGCAGATGCCCTACGCATCGTGCGAGATTCTCGGCGGCGGCGTCGCCACGACCATCGCCGACCAGGTCCTGTGTCTTCCGTGCTCCGCGCACCTCACCGAGACCCAGCAGGACGAGGTCATCGAGACGGTGCAGCACGTCGTCCGATCGGCATAGCGGGGGCGCGCGATGCTGACCCGACCGCCCGCCGGCACCATCCCCGACACCCCGGGCTCGTACCAGTTCAAGGACGAGCACGGCCGCGTGATCTACGTCGGCAAGGCGAAGAGCCTGCGGAGTCGCCTCTCCAACTATTTCGGCACGCCGGCCACCCTGCCGTTGCGCACTCGCCAGATGGTCACGGCCGCGGCCACGGTCGAATGGATCGAGGTCCGCAACGAAGTCGAAGCGTTGTTCCTCGAGTACAACCTCATCAAGGAGCACCACCCGCGATTCAACATCCGCCTGAAGGACGACAAGTCCTATCCGTTCCTTGCCGTGACCCTCGACGAGCAGTGGCCCCGCGCCATGGTCATGCGCGGCGCCAAGCGCAAGGGGGTCCGCTATTTCGGTCCGTACGCCCACGCGTACGCGATCCGCGAGACGTTGGACCTACTGCTGCGAACGTTCCCGATTCGCACGTGCACGAACGGGAAGTTCCAACGCCACGAGCGCCTGGGTCGGCCGTGCCTCTACGCGCACATCGAGAAGTGCGCGGCGCCGTGCGTGCAGGCCGTCGACGAGACCGAGTACCGCGTGCTGGTCGACGACATGCTCGCGTTCCTGGGCGGCGAGACCGAACCCGTCGTGGCCCGGCTCGAACACCTCATGGCCGAGGCGGCCGACGATCTCGAGTTCGAACGGGCGGCCCGCCTCCGGGACCAACTCCTCTCCGTCCGCAAGGCCATCGAGCGTCAGCAGATGGTGGGGGAGAAGCAGGAGGACCTCGACGTCATCGGCCTGGCCGAGGACGAGCTCGAGGCCTCGGTACAGATCTTCTTCGTCCGCCGCGGTCGCGTCGTCGGGCGCAAGGGTCTCGTCGTCGACAAGGTCGAGGACGTCGAGACTCCGGCACTCGTGGCGCGCGTCCTCGAGCAGCTGTACGGCGATGCGGCACCCGAGGATGTTCCCCGTGAGGTGCTCGTCCCCGAGTTGCCCGAGGACCGCGAGCTCTACGAGGAGTTCCTCGCCCTCGTGCGGGGCAGCAAGGTCCACATCCGTGTCCCACAGCGCGGCGAGAAGCGCGCGCTCCTCGAAACGGTCACCCACAACGCCACGGAGGCGTTCGCCCGTCATCGCCTCAAGCGGGCGTCGGATCACAACGCCCGGGCGCAGACCCTGACCGCGCTCCAGGAGGCGCTCGGTCTCCCCGAGGCGCCGCTGCGCATCGAGTGTTTCGACATCTCGAACCTGCAGGGAACCGAGATCGTCGCGTCGATGACCGTGCTGGAGGACGCGTTGCCGAAGCGGTCGGAGTACCGCCGATTCAAGATTCGCCACCAACTCGGACAGGACGACTTCGCGGCGATGGAGGAGGTGCTGACCCGCCGATTCCGGCGGTACCTCGATGAACGGGACGAAGGCGCCCGATCCGGGAAGCGATTCTCCTACCCGCCCAACCTGTTGGTCATCGACGGCGGGAAGGGTCAGCTCGGCGTCGCCGTGCGGGTGCTGGAGGACCTCGGCCTCGAAGACATCTCGGTGGTCGGGCTGGCCAAGCGATTTGAGGAGGTCTACCGGCCGGGGGAGTCGGAACCGATCCGCATTCCTCGCGACTCACCGGCGTTGTACCTGCTGCAACAGGTCCGCGACGAGGCCCACCGGTTCGCAATCACCTACCACCGCAGCCTGCGTGACAAGAAGCTCACGGCATCCGTACTCGACGACGTTCCCGGTCTCGGACCGACGCGTCGCACCCGTCTGCTGAAGCAGTTCGGATCGGTCAAGCGGCTCCGCGAACAGGACGCCGAGGCATTGCGGGGTCTCAGCTGGCTCCCCGACGCGGTCGCCGACGACCTGTATGCCCACCTCCACGGCGGCGCCCGCCCGGAGGCAAACGACCGGTAACCCCCGCTCGGTCTGCCATTCTGGAGCGGTGACCACCACGCCGAACACCGAGCCGTCCACCGGCCTCGACGTCACCGTGATCACCGGGATGTCCGGCGCGGGCCGGGCCACGGCGGCCAACGTCCTCGAAGACGTGGGCTTCTTCGTCATCGACAACCTGCCCCCTGCGCTCATCGGCAAGGTCGCCGAGCTGGCCCGTGGCGGCAACAGCCCCCAGCGCTACGGATTCGGCGTCGATGTCCGCACCGGGAGTTTCGTGGCGGACCTCGACGAGGCCCTGGCCGAACTTCGGAGTCTCGGCGCTCGCACCCGCGTGCTGTTCCTCGAAGCATCCGACGATGCCCTGGTCCGCCGGTTCGACGCGTCCCGCCGTCCGCACCCCCTCGCCGACGCCGAACGATTGCTGGAAGGCATCCAGAAGGAACGAGCCCTCCTCGAAGAACTGAAGGGCCGAGCCGACGTCGTCATCGACACCTCGATGCTCAACGTGCATCAGTTGCGTGACCGCCTGGTGTCGATCTTCGCGTCCGACGCGACCGGTGCCGCGCTCCAGGTGGAGGTCGTGAGCTTCGGTTTCAAACACGGTCTGCCGATCGACGTCGACCTCGTGTTCGACGTTCGCTTCCTGCCGAATCCGCACTGGGTCGACGAACTCCGGCCGCTCAGCGGCCGTGACACGCCGGTCCGCGATTTCGTCCTGGCCCAGCCGGACGCGAAGGCGTACCTCGAGCAGCTCCACCAACTGTTTGCGCTGACCTTGCCGGCCTACGAACGAGAAGGAAAGGCCTACCTCTCGATCGCCGTCGGCTGTACCGGAGGTCGCCATCGATCGGTCGCCGTCGCCGAATCGCTCGGCGCGATCCTGACCGAGCTCGGGTACGCACCCCACATCCGCCACCGCGATCTCGACCGTGAGTAGCCGCGCTCCGAAGGTCGTCGCCATCGGAGGTGGGCACGGACTCGCGGTCACGCTCCGGGCGATTCGCCAGTACACGACCGACATCACCGCCATCGTGAGCGTTGCCGACGATGGCGGCTCCAGCGGCCGACTCCGCCGCGATCTCGACATCATCGCGGTCGGTGATCTCCGGAAGTGCCTGGTCGCACTCAGCACCACCCCTTCCACGCTGTGGAGCGAAGCGTTCGAATACCGGTTCGCCGCCGGTGACCTCGACGGCCACGCACTCGGCAACCTGATCCTCGCCGGTCTCGCCGCGGTGACCCACGACTGGGAGCAGGCCGCGGCGGCGGCGGGCACGGTCCTGGGGATCGTCGGACGGGTGTTGCCGGCCACCTCCGAGTCGGTGGCGCTGCGCGCCGAGGTCGAGGGAGGTGGGATCGTGGACGGCCAGGTCGCGGTCCAGAACTCGTCCGTCCGGATCCGCCGGGTCACCCTGGTCCCGCCCGACGCGCCGTCGCCGCCGAGCGTGACGACGGCGATCGAACAGGCGGATCAGATCGTGCTCGCGCCCGGGTCGCTGTTCACCAGCCTCATTCCGGCGCTGTGCGCGCCGGCCGTCGGCGCAGCACTGGCCCGGAGCCGGGCGCCCGTCGTCCAGATCGCCAATCTCGCCGCGCTCGAGCCCGAATCCCGCGGATTGTCCGCCCGCGACCATGTCGGTGCCGTCCTGGATCTGGGGATCCGCGTGGACCGCCTGATCGTCGATTCGGAGAGCGCACTGGGTGCCGATCCGACCGACTTCGCTGATATCGCCGTCGATTTGGTCACCGCGGACGTCGCCCGACCCGACGTTCAGGTCCATGAACCGGCCAAACTGGCGCCAGTACTCGCGACTCTGCTGGAGTCCGAGGTCGGCCCGTACGGGTCACTACAAGCATCGAACGGGCAACGGCGCCCGAAAACGGAGGGGTCATGACGGTACGGGTTGGGATCAACGGCTTCGGTCGGATCGGTCGATCGTTCACGCGGGCGTTGCTCGCCCGTGGCGCGGACGCCGGGGTGGAGCTGGTTGCGGTGAACGACCCGTTCGGCGACTCCGCCACCATGGCGTTCCTGCTCAAGCACGACTCCGTGGGCGGTGTCCTGCCCAACGAGGTGGCCGAGACCGACGGTGGATTCTCGATCGACGGCCATTCGATCAAGAAGCTCGAAGCGCGCGACCCGGCCGACATTCCCTGGGGCGACAACGGCGTCGACGTGGTCATCGAGTCCACCGGCCTGTTCACGGCCAGGGGCGACGCCGCGAAGCATCTCGCCGGCGGGGCCAAGCGGGTCGTGATCTCCGCGCCGAGTGGTGACGCCGACACGATGATCTGCATGGGTGTGAACGACGGCGACTACGATCCGGCCGCCCACACCGTGATCTCGAACGCGTCCTGCACGACCAACTGCCTTGCCCCGCTGGCGAAGGTGCTCCACGACAGCTTCGGTATCGAGCGCGGCCTGATCACCACGGTCCACGCCTACACCTCGGACCAGCAACTTCAGGACCAGGCCGTCGCCACCCGGAGCGGGAAGCCCGACCTGCGCCGGATGCGGGCCGCGGCACTCTCCATCATCCCGAACAGCACCGGCGCGGCTCGTGCGATCGGACTCGTCCTGCCCGAGTTGAAGGGCCGGCTCGACGGAATGGCGTTGCGCGTCCCCACGCCGACCGGCTCCATCACGGACCTCGTCGCCACACTCAAACGCGACGCCTCCGTGGAGGAAGTCAACGCGGCGTACGCGGCGGCCGCGGCGAACCCGTCCTTCCGCGGAGTGCTCGAATACAGCAACGAGCCCTTGGTGTCGGCCGACATCGTCGGCAATCCGTCGTCGTGCGTCTTCTCCGCGGTCGACACGATGGTCAACGGACCGACCGTGAAGGTGCTCGGTTGGTACGACAACGAGTGGGGCTACTCGAACCGGCTGGTCGACCTCGTCGGCTTCATCGGCGCGCAGTAGCGCCCCGGTCTCGACGCGAGGATCTCGATGACCGGAGGCGTGCCCTCACTGGAGGACCTACCGCACCTCAAGGACAAGCGCGTCCTCGTGCGGGCCGACTTCAACGTCCCGACCCAGGGTGGGGTGATCACCGACGATCTCCGGATCGTCTCGGCGCTGCCCACGATCCAGTGGTTGCGCGATCACGACGCGTCGGTGGTCTTGTGCAGTCACTTCGGCCGTCCGAAGGGGCAGCCGGATCCGCAGTATTCGCTCGCGCCGGTTGCGGCTCGCCTCGCCGAACTCCTCGGCATCGACGTGCCGCTCGCGCCGGAGGTCGTCGGAGCAACGGCGGCCGACATGGAAGTGAGCCTCGGGCGCGGCGACGTCATGCTGCTCGAGAATCTCCGGTTCCACCCCGGCGAGACCACCAACGATCCGGGGTTCGCGGTGTCGCTCGCCGAGCCCGTCGACGTGTACGTCAACGACGCCTTCGGTGCGTGTCACCGCGCCCACGCGTCGGTCGTGGGGCCACCGCGGTTGCTCCCGTCCGCCGCCGGGCGTCTCCTCCAACGTGAGGTCGAGGTCCTGTCGGGCATGTTGAACGCGCCCAAGCACCCCTTCATCGCCCTCCTGGGTGGTTCGAAGGTCAGCGACAAGCTGGGCGTGATCGATGCACTGCTCGAACGCTGCGATACCATCCTCGTCGGCGGCGCCATGGCGTTCACGTTCCTGGCCGCGCAGGGCCTCGAGATCGGCGACTCCCTCGTCGAACCCGATCGCATCGACGACTGCCGTCGACTCCTCGAAACCGGTCGGGTGCAGATCCCCGTCGACATCGTGATCGCGCAGGAGATCAGCGAGACCGCCGCCACCCGCATCGTTGGTGCCGGTCGGATTCCCGAGGGCTGGAAAGGCCTCGACATCGGGCCGGAGTCGGCCGCGATCTTCTCCGACGTCATCGCCGAGGCGCGCATGGTGCTCTGGAACGGTCCGATGGGCGTCTTCGAGATGACGCCGTTCGCATCGGGCACCCAAGCCGTGGCCCACGCGGTCGCAGACTGTTCGGGCTTCACGATCATCGGCGGGGGAGACAGCGCCGCCGCGGTTCGTCAGTTCGGGCTCGCGGACCAGATCGACCACGTGAGCACCGGCGGGGGCGCGTCACTCGAATTGATCGAGCACGGCGACCTCCCCGGTCTCGTCGCACTCAGAGAGGGAATGACTCACTCATGACCGAAACCGCCGGCGGCCGAACTCCCATCATCGCGGCCAACTGGAAGATGCACCACGACCACTTCGTCGCGATCCAGTTCACCCAGAAGTTGTCGTACCTGCTCGACAAGAAGGACACCGACGGTGTCGAGGTGGTGCTCTGCCCGCCGTTCACCGACCTGCGCTCGATGCAGACCACGATCGACTCGGACCGGATCCCGGTCGCGTTGGGCGCCCAGCACTGCCATGCCGAGGATCAGGGTGCATTCACCGGCGAGATCAGCCCCGCGATGCTGGCCAAGCTCAC
>JAENVU010000180.1 GCA_016650415.1 Acidimicrobiia bacterium | reverse complement strand
GGGCTTCGCCGGCGTCATGAAGCGGCACAACTTCAAGGGCCAAGGCGCATCGCACGGTAACCACAAGAAACACCGCGCGCCCGGCTCGATCGGTGCCTGCGCCACGCCGGCCCGCGTCTTCAAGGGAATGAAGATGGCCGGTCAGACCGGGAACGTCAAGACCACGACGTTGAACCTCGAAGTCGTCGAAGGCGATGGCGAGCGCAACCTGATCCTCGTTCGCGGTTCGGTACCGGGTCCCAACGGCGGGCTCGTGTTCGTGCGCAGTGCAGTGAAGGCGGGCGCCAAATGAGCACGCTGACGATGAAGACGCAGTCTGGCGGCGACGCCGGCTCGGTCGAACTTCCCGACGCGGTGTTCGGCATCGAGCCCAACCTGGCCGTTCTCCACCAAGTGGTGACCGCGCAGCTCGCGGCGGCACGCGCCGGAACGCACAGCACCAAGACCCGCGCCGAGGTGCGGGGTGGTGGCGCCAAGCCCTGGCGCCAGAAGGGCACCGGCCGAGCCCGTCAGGGATCGATCCGCGCGCCGCAATGGCGCGGCGGCGGTGTCGCTCACGGACCGAAGCCGCGGTCCTACAAGCAGCGCACGCCGAAGAAGATGGTTCGCCTCGCCCTGATCAGCGCATTGTCGGATCGGGCACGCGAAGACAAGGTCATGGTGCTCGACGCGTGGAACTTCGCGCAGCCCAGGACCAAGGACGCACTGAGCGCGCTGAGTGCCCTGGGCTTCCGGCCCGAGGGCGCCCGCCCACCGCGGGTCCTCATCGTGCTCGACCGCACCGAAGAGGCTGCGTGGAAGTCGTTCCGCAACCTCGGTGAGCGGGTGCAGATCATCGTGCCCGAGGAACTCAACCCCTACGACGTGCTCGTCAACGACTGGCTCGTCTTCTCGGCCCCGACGCTCGAGGCGATCGTGAGCCGGCTCACCGACGGCGCCGCCTCGTCCGATGCGGCTGCATCCGATGAGGAGGAGGCGGCATGAGTTCCCTCGCGAACCCTCGGGACGTCATCATCCGGCCGATCGTGTCGGAGAAGTCCTATGCCGGGCTCGACGCGAACATCTACACGTTCGAGGTCGCGGCCGGCGCCAACAAGATCCAGATCAAGCAGGCCGTCGAAGAGATCTTCGGCGTGAAGGTGATCAACGTCAACACACTCAATCGCGCCGGCAAGCGCAAACGGAACCGTCGCACCGGCACGTGGGGTCAGCGGTCCAACCAGAAGCGAGCCATCGTCTCGCTCGCGGCCGGCGAGTCCATCGAAATCTTCGGGAGCTGACGATGGCGATTCGCAAACGCAAGCCCACCTCGCCCGGTCGGCGCTTCCAATCTTCGTCGGACTTCGCGGAGATCACGAAGACGACGCCGGAGAAGTCGCTGGTCAAGCCGAAGCCGCGCACCGGTGGACGCAACAGCTACGGCCGGATGACGTCACGCCACCGTGGTGGCGGACACAAGCGGCAGTACCGCGTCATCGATTTCCGTCGGAACAAGGACGGCGTGCCGGCCAAGGTCGCCGCGATCGAATACGACCCGAACCGCAATGCACGGATCGCGCTGCTCCACTATCGCGATGGCGAGAAGCGCTACATCCTCGCCCCCTCGGGCATCAACGTCGGCGACATGCTCCAGAGCGGGCAGGGCGCCGAGATCCGTCCCGGTAACGCCTTGCCGTTGCGGTACATCCCGGTCGGAACGGTGGTCCACAACGTGGAACTCAAGCCGGGTGCGGGCGGCAAGATGGGCCGGGGCGCAGGCGCCGCGATCCAACTCGTCGCCAAGGAAGGTCTCTACGCGACCGTGCGACTGCCGTCCACGGAAATGCGGCGGGTGCCCATCGACTGCCGGGCGACCGTCGGTTCGGTCGGAAACTCCGAGTCGGCCCTGATCTCGATCGGGAAAGCCGGTCGGAACCGCTGGAAGGGCAAGCGTCCGCACGTTCGTGGTGTGGCCATGAACCCGGTCGACCACCCGCTCGGTGGTGGAGAAGGCAAGAGCTCAGGTGGACGCCACCCGGTATCCCCCTGGGGCAAGCCGGAAGGCCGTACCCGTAAGAAGGGCAAGGCTTCTGATCAGATGATCGTTCGTCGTCGCCGCACTCGCGGCAGCCGGAGGTAGGCGCGATGCCTCGCAGCCTCAAAAAGGGTCCGTTCGTCGATGAGCACCTGCGGGTGAAGGTCGAGCGCATGAACGAGGCCGGGGACCGCAAGGTCATCAAGACCTGGTCTCGTCGTTCCACCATCACCCCGGAGTTCGTGGGCCACACGTTCGCGGTCCACGACGGCCGCAAGCACGTCCCGGTGTACTGCACCGAGGCGATGGTCGGTCACAAGCTCGGCGAGTTCGCGCCGACCCGGACCTTCCGGTACCACGCCGGCCAAGAGAAGCAGGGGCGGCGGTAACCATGACCCGTGCCGTCCTGCGCAACAACCAGGCTTCGCCGACCAAGGTGCGCCTGGTCCTCAACCAGATCCGTGGTCTCGACGTGACCGAAGCGCGCGAGCTGCTGCGCTTCAGCCCGCGAGGCGCGTCCGCCGAAGTCGGGAAGTTGCTCGATTCCGCGATCGCGAACGCGGAGCACAACGATCACATCCCGAGCGACGAGCTCTACATCTCCGAGACCTGGGCCGACGAAGGACCGACGGGCAAGCGGTTCCGCCCTCGGGCCCGGGGTCGGGGAACCCGAATCCTGAAGCGATCGAGTCACATCACGATCGTCGTGGAGCGCTACTCGGACGACGAGCTGCGTGCCCGCACCACCCGCGAAGAGTCGTCGGGTTCCGGCGCGGCCGCCGAGCGCCGCCGCCGCCTGAGCCGGGGTCGTCGCGTCGCCGCGAGCACCGCCGCCGACCACGACCACGACCACGATCACGATCACGATCACGATCACGATCACGACGAAGTCGAGACGGCCACGGTGGATACCGCGGACGTGGAGACCGTCGAGATCGAAACGCCGGCCGCCGAGGCCGGCGACGATGCCGCGACCGACGCGGCAGCAAACGATGTTGCCGCGGATGCGTCCGAGGATGCTGATGCGGACACCGACGAGTCGGACGACTCGTCGAAGGGAGCGCAGTAATGGGTCAGAAGGTCAACCCGTACGGGTTCCGCCTCGGCGTGACCACCGACTGGAAGTCGCGGTGGTTCGCCGAAGACGAGGAGTACAAGGATCTCCTGGTCGAGGACTGGAAGATCCGCGATTACCTCCGCACCGAGCTCCTCCGAGCGATGGTGAGCAGAGTCGAGATCGAGCGCACTCGTGACCGTCTCCGCGTCGACGTGTACACGGCCCGCCCGGGCATCGTGATCGGTCGCCGGGGTGCGGAGGCGGACCGTCTCCGCGCCGGCCTGCTCAAGATCACCGGGAACCCGAAGATCCACTTCAACATCCAGGAGATCAAGCAGCCCGAGCTCGATGCCACGCTGATCGCTCAGGGTGTTGCCGACCAGCTCACCGGCCGGGTCAGTTTCCGGCGGGCGATGAAGCGCGCCGTGCAGACGGCGATGAAAGCCGGCGCCCTCGGAATCCGGGTGCAGTGTGGTGGTCGCCTCGGCGGCGCCGAGATGAGCCGCAAGGAGTGGTACCGCGAAGGTCGGGTCCCACTCCATACCCTGCGTGCCGACATCGACTACGGCCTCGCGGAAGCCCGCACGACCTTCGGCCGCATCGGCGTCAAGGTCTGGATCTACAAGGGTGAGATCCTGCCCTACAAGACCGCGGCCGAAGACAAGATCGCCAAGGAAGCGGCTATGGCCGTGGGCGACACCGCCGGCCCGACGGGGCGTCGGGTCGTCAGCGCCGGCGGCGGACGTCGCCGTCCGACCGACGAAGCCGTGCCGGTCGACGAGGCCGCGGTCGGAGATGCCGAGATCGCCGAAGCCGCGCCGCTGGTCAAGGAAGCCGATCCCGAACTCGAGCGTCTCCTCGCCGAAGAGGAAGAGATCGAGCGCCGGACCCGCGAGCACCACGAAGCGCCCAAGTTCCACGGGGACGAGGACTGATCATGCTGATGCCCAGGAAGGTCCGTCACCGCAAGGTGCAGCGCGGCCGGATGTCGGGTGTTGCCAAGGGTGGCACGAAGGTCACGTTCGGCGACTACGGCATCCAGGCACTCGAGCCCGGTTGGATCACCAACCGTCAGATCGAGGCCGCTCGTATCGCGATGACCCGTCACATCAAGCGTGGTGGGAAGGTCTGGATCACCGTGTTCCCGGACAAGCCGATCACCCAGAAGCCCGCCGAGACCCGTATGGGCTCGGGGAAGGGAAACCCGGAGGGCTGGGTTGCCGTGGTCAAGCCGGGTCGCGTGATGTTCGAGCTCTCCGGAGTTCCGGAGCCGCTGGCCCGTGAGGCGATGCGGCTCGCAATGCACAAGTTGCCGATCAAGACACGATTCGTCGTGCGTCTCGACGAGGCCTGATGACCATGACCACATCTGCGAACGACCTGCGAGAACTGAATGACGGCGAGCTGATTCAACGGCTGGCCGAGGCGAAGGAAGAGCACTTCAACCTGCGGTTCCAGCTCGCCACCGGACAGCTCGACAACTCGGCCCGCCTCGGCGAGGTGCGCCGTGACGTAGCTCGGTTGAACACCTTGCTGCGCGAGCGCGAAATCGCGGCAGCCGAAGCTGTCGAAGGGGAGCAACGATGACCGACTCTTCCAACGAGACCACGGCGGACGAGGCACCCGACCGCAACCGACGTAAGGTCCGCGAGGGTCTCGTCGTGTCCACCAAGATGGACAAGACGGTCGTCGTTGCCGTGATCGACCGGGTGCAGCACCGCCGATACCGCAAGACGCTGCAGCGCACCACGAAGCTGCACGCCCACGACGAAGCCAACGAGGTGCGTGAAGGCGACCGAGTACGGGTCGCGGAGACGCGCCCGATGTCACGGCAGAAGCGCTGGCGCGTCGTAGAAGTGCTGGAGCGTGCCCGGTGATTCAGCAGGAGAGCCGCCTCAAGGTGGCCGACAACTCGGGTGCCCGCGAGGTGCTCTGCATCAAGGTGCTCGGCGGGACCCGTCGGCGCTACGCCGGAATCGGCGATGTGTTCGTGGCCACGGTCAAGGACGCGACGCCCGGCGCGGCAGTCAAGAAGGGCGACGTCGTCAAGTGCGTCGTCGTCCGGACCAAGAAGGAGCGGCGTCGTCCGGATGGCAGCTACATCCGGTTCGACGAGAACGCGGCGGTGCTGATCAACGATCAGATGCAGCCGCGAGGTACCCGCATCTTCGGCCCCGTGGGTCGTGAACTCCGGGACCGCAAATTCATGCGGATCGTCTCGCTCGCCCCGGAGGTGCTCTAGATGAAGATCAAGAAGGGCGACCAGGTCCAGGTGATTGCCGGCAAGGACGTCGGCAAGGTCGGTGAGGTCACGCGGGTGCTCGTGGACCGTGACCGGGTCATCGTCGACGGAGTCAACGTCGCGAAGCGTCACCAACGGGCGACCCAGGCGACCATGCAGGGCGGCATCATCGACAAGGACATGCCGGTGCACGTCTCGAACGTCGCGATCGTGTGCACGTCGTGCGGCAAGCACACTCGGATCGGGTATCGCATGGATGGCGACACCAAGGTCCGCGTCTGCCGCAAGTGCGGAAAGGACCTGTAGTGGCGCCCGCGACCACCACACCTCGGCTCAAGACCCGGTATCTCACCGAAGTCCGCGAGCAGCTGCGTACCGAACTCGGCCTCGGCAACATCATGGAGGTCCCGAGCTTCACGAAGATCGTGCTCAACATGGGCGTCGGTCAGGCCACGCAGCAATCGTCGCTCCTCGACGGCGCGGTTGCCGACCTCACGCTCATCACCGGTCAGAAGCCGGCGATTACCCGAGCGAAGAAGTCGATTGCCACCTTCAAGCTCCGTGAGGGCAACCCGATCGGCGCCAAGGTCACCCTGCGGGGCGACCGCATGTGGGAGTTCTACGACCGGCTCGTCAGCGTCGCGATCCCGCGTATCCGTGACTTCCGGGGGCTGAACCCCAAGTCGTTCGACGGCCGGGGGAACTACACGTTCGGCGTGACCGAGCAACTGATCTTTCCCGAAATCGATTACGACAAGATCGACACGGTGCGCGGGATGGACATCACCATCTGCACCACCGCCCGTTCCGACGACGAAGGGCGCGCGTTGCTTCGTGCGTTCGGGTTCCCGTTCCGCCGTGAGGCTCAGGGGTAAGGCATGGCTAAGAAAGCACTGATCAACAAGCAGCAAGGCACGCCGAAGTTCAAGGTGCGCGGTTACACGCGCTGCCGTCGGTGTGGTCGGCCGCGTTCGGTGTACCGCAAGTTCGGCCTGTGCCGGATTTGCTTGCGCGAACTCACGCATGCGGGCGAGGTTCCCGGCATGACCAAGGCATCGTGGTAGGGAGGTGAGCCAATGACAATGACCGACCCGATCGCCGACATGCTCACGCGAATCCGCAACGCGAACATCGCGATGCACGATTTCACCGAGATGCCGTCGTCGAAGTTGAAGGAAGCGCTCGCCGCCATTCTCTTGGGCGAGGGCTACATCGAAGGCTTCGCCGTCGCGGACGACCCGAATCGTCCGGGCAACAAGCTCACGATCACGATGAAGTACACACCGGAGCGCAAGCGCACCATCTCCGGGATCAAGCGGGTCTCCAAGCCGGGACTCCGCGTCTACATGGCCGCGAACCGGGTGCCACGGGTGCTCGGGGGCATGGGAATCGCGGTGCTCTCGACCAACCAGGGACTGCTCACCGACCGCGAGGCGCGCAAGCGTCGCGTCGGGGGCGAAGTCCTGTGTCAGGTGTGGTGAGACATGTCTCGGATCGGTAAGAGCCCCATTCCCGTGCCGTCGGGCGTCGACGTGTCCATCGACGGTACGAAGGTCTCGGTGAAGGGTCCGAAGGGTCAGCTCAGCTGGAGCCTGCCCGAGGATCTGGCCATCGACCGTGACGGTGACCAACTCGTCGTCACGCGTCCCGACGACGAGCGCCGTCACCGTGCGTTGCACGGAATGACCCGGTCACTGGTCGCGAACATGGTGGTCGGTGTCTCGGAAGGGTTCTCGAAGGAACTCGAGATCGTCGGCGTCGGGTACCGCGCCCAGGCGCAGGGACCATCGAAGTTGGAGTTGCAGGTCGGTTTCTCGCACTCGGTTCCGGTCGCCGCACCGGACGGAGTGACCTTCGAGGTGCCGACCCCGAACCGGATCATCGTGTCCGGGATCGACAAGCAGCTCGTGGGCCAGGTCGCGGCCGACATTCGCAAGATCCGTAAGCCCGAGCCGTACAAGGGCAAGGGAATTCGATACGCCGGCGAGCGCGTGCTGCGCAAGGCCGGGAAGTCCGCGAAGTAGGGACGACATGAAGACGATCACCAAAGGCCGGCGCCGCCGCCATCTTCGGGTGCGCAAGAAAGTTCGCGGTACTGCCCAGCGTCCGCGCTTGGCGGTGTTCCGCTCGAACAAGCACATCTATGCTCAGGTCATCGACGACGTGACGGGCCTCACCCTTGCGAGTGCATCAACGATGGAAGCGAGCGAGCGGGGTTCCGGCACAGGAACCGTCGCGGCGGCTCGGGCCGTCGGCGAGCGCGCGGCGGATCGAGCGAAGTCCGCCGGCGTGAGCACTGTCGTGTTCGATCGCGGCGGATTCAAGTACCACGGCCGCGTTGCGGCAGTGGCCGACGGCGCGCGTAGCGCCGGTTTGGAGTTCTGAATATGGCGAACGATTCCCAGTACGAAGAGCGCGTCATCGCGATCAACCGCGTGGCCAAGGTGGTCAAGGGTGGTCGACGGTTCTCCTTCACCGCGCTCGTTGTCGTCGGTGATGGCAACGGCAACGTCGGCCTCGGCTACGGCAAGGCCAAAGAAGTGCCCGCCGCGATTCAGAAGGGCATGGAAGAAGCGAAGAAGAACACCTTCGCCGTCGCCCTGGCGGGATCGTCGATCACCCACGAGATCGTCGGTCGCCACGACTCCGCCCGAGTGCTGCTGAAGCCGGCCGCGCCTGGTACCGGTGTGATCGCCGGTGGTGCAGCTCGGGCGATCCTGGAAGCGGCCGGAGTGCACGATGTCCTCGCGAAGTCGCTGGGTTCGTCGAATGCCATCAACGTGTCGCGCGCCACGATCGCCGGGTTGCAGGGCCTGCGTCGTCCGGATGTGATCGCGAAGATGCGGGGCAAGTCCCCCGAGGAAGTCAGCACCGTGGGCATGTTGCGCGCGTACCGCGAGCGCAACGCGAAGAAGCCCGAGATCACCGAGGTCGCGTGATGAAGTTGAAAGTTACCCAGGTCCGGTCGTCGATCGGAACGAAGCCGAAACAGCGGGGCACTTTGCGGGCCCTTGGTCTGCGCGGTATCAGCAGTAGCCGTGACCACGAGGACAACCCGATCGTGCGCGGCATGATCGCCAAGGTTCCCCACCTCGTGACCGTGGAGGAGATCTCCGGATGAAGATCCATGACTTGAAGCCGGCGCCCGGTTCGCGCCAGTCGAAGAAGCGCGTCGCCCGAGGCATCGGCGGCAAGGGCGGCAAGACCGCCGGCCGTGGGACCAAGGGACAGGGCGCGCGCGACACGATCAAGCCAGGGTTCGAAGGTGGGCAGACGCCGCTCCACCGGCGGATCCCGAAGGCCAAGGGCTTCAACAACCCATTCCGGGTCGAGTACCACGTGGTGAACCTCGACACGCTCGAAGGATTCGAAGCGGGTGCGGAGGTCTCACCGGACACGCTGCGTGAACACGGTCTGGTGGCCAAGCGCGGTTTGGTCAAGGTGCTCGGTCGCGGTGAGCTCGCCAAGAGCCTGACGGTCAAGGCTCACGCCTTTTCCGCCTCGGCGAAACAAGCGATCGAGGCCGCGGGAGGTAGCGTAGAAATCGTTCCCGCTCCCTGGGGGGACCGCCGTCCGCCCGCGAAGGGCAACGCGCTCACCAACCGATAGCCTGCCCCAACGGGTCCGGTTCTCGTTCGAGGAGGTCGTTACACCCATGCTGTCCCGTCTGCGGAACATGTTCCGGGTGGCCGACCTGCGCAACAAGATCTTCTTCACGGTCTTCGTCGTGTTGGTCTACCGGCTCGGAACGCACGTCCCCGTGCCGTATGTGGACTTCGCACAGATCAAGGCACTCCAGTCGGCCACCACCAACTCGGGGGTCGTGGGATTCCTCGACCTGTTCTCCGGCGGTGCGATCACCAGCGTCTCGATCTTCTTCCTCGGGATCATGCCGTACATCACGGCCTCGATCATCATGCAGTTGCTCGGCGTGGTGATCCCGAAGCTGGAGCAGTGGCAGCAAGAGGGTCAGACCGGTCAGAAGAAGATCACCCAGTGGACTCGGTACGTCACGGTCGGGCTGGCGCTGGTGCAGTCGTCGGGCCTCGTGATCGCGCTGCACGAAGGCAAGCGTGGGCTGCTCGGCTCCGCGGGCTTCGAGGGCAAGGACATGATCCCGGGCTACAACTCCTACCGGGCCGCGCTCATCGTCATGACGTGGGTCGCGGGTACGGCGCTCGTCATGTGGCTGGCTGAGCTGATCACCCAACGCGGTGTCGGGAACGGAATGTCGATTCTGATCTTCGCCTCGGTCGTGTCTCGCATGCCGGCCCAGGGTGGAGCGATGTTCGCCGAAGCGGGAATGTTCAAGGGCGTAGTTGTCTGCCTGGTCGGTGTCGGCATGATCGTGGCGATCGTCTACGTCGAATCCGGGCAACGACGAATACCTGTGCAGTTCGCGAAACGGGTCGTCGGCCGCCGCATGTACGGCGGTCAGAGCACCTACATCCCGCTGAAGGTCAACCAGTCGGGCGTGATCCCGGTGATCTTCGCCAGCTCGATCCTCGCGTTTCCGGCGCTGATCGCATCGGCGACGAACTGGAAAGGGCTGCAGGATTTCGCCAACAAGAACCTGCTGGGCAACACCACCTGGATCTACATCGGTTTGTTCGCCACGATGATCCTGTTCTTCACGTACTTCTACACGGCGATCGCGTTCAACCCGCAGCAACAGGCCGACATCATCCGCAAACAGGGTGGGTTCATCCCCGGTATTCGCCCGGGCCCCCCGACGGAGAAGTATCTCGCGAAGGTGCTGAACCGCATCACGTTGCCGGGTTCGCTCTTCCTGATGACCATCGCGCTCGTGCCGCTCCTCGTGTTCAAGCTCTGGGACATCTCCCAGTTCCCCTTCGGTGGCACGGCGCTGCTCATCACCGTTGGTGTGGCTCTCGAGACCATGAAACAGATCGACAGCCAGCTGATGATGCGTAACTACGACGGCTTCCTGTCCTGAGATCTGGATGATCCACGGACGCGGACCACGCATGGTCTTGCTTGGCAAGCAGGGCTCGGGGAAGGGAACGCAGGGCAAACGCCTCGCGACCCATTTCCGGATTCGACACCTCTCGACCGGCGAGATGTTCCGGGACTCCGCCGCGGCGGGTGTTCACGCGGGCCTCGAAGCGAAGGGCTTCATGGACCGCGGAGAGTTGGTGCCTGACGAGCTGGTCGTGGCGGTCGTGGACGAACGGTTCAAGAACCCGTTGGAGGTCATGCCGGGCTTCGTGCTCGATGGCTTTCCGCGGACCAAGGCCCAGGCGCTCGAGCTGGATCGCATCCTCGAACAGAACCCGATCGATGTCGTGATCGACCTCGACGTACCCACCGATGTCGTCGTGGAGCGGATGCGGGCCCGAGGCCGCGAGGACGACACCGAGGAGTCGATTCGCCGGCGGCTCGAGCTCTACGACACCGAGACCAAGCCGTTGGTGCAGTTCTACCGGGAGCGTTCGATTCTCGAGCGGGTCAACGGACTGGGCACCGAAGACGAAGTCCATGGGTTGCTCCTGGCGGCGATCGCGACCCGCTTCACCCGCTGATCGATGCCGACTCGAAAGTCTCGGTCTCAGATCGGGATCATGCGCAGGGCCGGGCGGGTCGTTGCCGAGATGCACGAAGTCTGTGCTGCCGCTACGCGGCCCGGGGTCACGACGGCCGAGATCGATCAGGTGGCCCGCGGTGTGCTCAGCCGTCGCGGCGCACGGTCCAACTTTCTCGGTTATCACGGTTTTCCGGCCGTGATCTGTACCTCGCCGAATGAGGTCGTTGTCCATGGGATCCCCGACGACACCGTGCTCGTCGAGGGCGACGTCATCTCCCTCGACTGTGGCGCCATCATCGACGGTTGGCACGCGGATGCGGCGATCACCGTCCCGGTTGGCGACATCGACGACAAGTCGGCCCGACTCATCGAAGTGACGCGGGAATCCCTGGATGCCGCGATCGACCAACTGACCGTCGGACACACGCTGGCGGACGTGGGGGGAGCGGTCGAAGCAAAGGCTGAGGCCGCAGGGTTCGAAATCGTGCGTGAATACGTCGGCCACGGGATCGGTACCGCCATGCACGAGGCGCCCGAGGTCCCGAACTACCGGACGAGTCGCGGCCGACGGCATCGGATTCGAACCGGGCTCGTCGTCGCGATCGAACCGATGCTCACAGTGGGCTCACCGGGGACTGAGGTGCTGGAGGACGGTTGGACCGTCGTGACGGTGGACGGCGGTCGGGCCGCGCACTTCGAGCACACGATTGCGGTGACCGACGACGGTCCCGAGGTGCTGACCCTCCCGTAGCGCAGCATCGCGATGTAGCGGTCCGCGCCGGGCCCGGCCGGACGCCCGCAGCGCAGTCACCCGCGCGTCGTTGGATCGCGCGATCGAGGCGCTCATAGTCGGGAACACTCTCGCTGACGGGTCGCAACCGCGGCAGGCCTATCGGTCGTCCGCGAGTATGTCCGTCACGGGATCGGCACGGCGATGCACGAAGAGCCCGAAGTACCGAACTATCGGACCGGACGAGGACGACGCCGGCGAATCCGGAGCGGTCTGGTCGTGGCGATCGAACCCATGGTCACTTCTGGCTCACCGGAAACCGAAACCCTGGATGACGGTTGGACGGTCGTCACCGTCGACGGCAGTCGGGCCGCTCATTTCGAGCACACGATCGCGGTGACCGACGATGGACCCCAGGTCCTCACGCGGCCAGGCTGAGCGATCGACGATCGCCACGGGCACCCGTCGGATTGGGCGAGCTCCTCAGCCGCGGTTGCCGCTGTCGGGATCGAGATCGTCCAACCACCGGTGGAACTTGTACTGGGAGGCGACCACGCTGAAACCGCAGTGCTCGAGAAACCGAAGTGGGGCGACGTTCCGGGCGGCACAGGGGCCAGCCTCGGTGGGTGCGCCGTCGGCCCACCGGATCAAGCCGTCCATGAGCGCCCAGGATGCGCCGGATCCCTGGTCGATCACGCCCATCAGGTCGACGCGTGGGACGGGATGCCCGACGTT
>JAENVU010000179.1 GCA_016650415.1 Acidimicrobiia bacterium | reverse complement strand
CTCCGTGAGCCACGCGGTGATCGCCGACTTCGCGTCGGTCACGCCCAGACCATCCAGTGCGACCTCGGCATTCGCCGACGCCATCGCCACACCGTCGCCGGTGAACGCCTCGGTCCACTCGCTCGCGTCGGTCCCACACTCGTGCTCCATCAGCCACCAGTCGGGGGGCGTGATGACGCAGTCGATCGGAAGGTCGAACTCGCGGGCGAACTCGAAGTCGCGCTCGTCGTGCGCGGGGACGGCCATGATCGCGCCGGTCCCGTATCCCATGAGGACATAGTCGGCGATGAAGATCGGGATTCGGGCGTCGTTGACGGGGTTCACGGCGAAGCCGCCGGTGAACACCCCGGTCTTGTCCTTGCCCTCGGCTTGGCGTTCCAGCTCGCTCTTCTGCGCGGCGAACGCGCGGTACTTGCGCACCGCCTCGGCCGGCCCGATGTCGGTGCCGAAGATGCCCCTCCACGCGGCCGGGATCTCGCTCAGCTCCTCGCCGATGGTCGCACCCGGCCACTCGGCCGGAACGATCTCGTCGACCAGCGGGTGCTCGGGGGCGAGCACCATGTAGGTCGCACCGAAGAGCGTGTCCGGACGCGTCGTGAACACCGAGATGAGTTCGTCGCGACCGTCGACACCGAAGTCGACCGTCGCGCCGGTGCTGCGCCCGATCCAGTTGCGTTGCATGACCTTGATCGAGTCGGTCCAGTCGAGCAGGTTCAGATCCTCGAGGAGGCGATCGGCGTAGGCGGTGATGCGCAGCATCCACTGCTTCAACGGACGGCGATACACCGGGAAGTTGCCCCGCTCGCTGCGGCCGTCGGCGGTGACTTCCTCGTTGGCCAGCACCGTCCCGAGCGCCGGACACCAGTTGACCGGCGCCTCGGTGAGGTACGCGAGCCGGCACGAGTCGACGAGTTCTCGGCGCTCGCGCTCGGTCAGCTCGTCCCATCCGGTCTCGGGATCGGCCGCGAGCAGTGCAAGCAACTCGGCAATCGGTCGGGCGCGGTCCTGCTCCTCGTCGTACCAACTGTTGAAGATCTCCAGGAAGATCCACTGCGTCCACCGGTAGTAGCCGACGTCGGTGGTCGCAGGACCGCGACGCGAATCGTGACCGAGGCCGAGCGCCCGGAGCTGTCGGCGCATCGTCGCGATGTTGGCCTCGGTCGTCACGCGAGGGTGCTGGCCGGTCTGGACCGCGTACTGCTCCGCGGGGAGACCGAACGCGTCGTAGCCCATGGCGTGGAGCACGTTCTTGCCGTTCATCCGTTGATAGCGCGCGTAGACGTCGGTGCCGATGTAACCGAGCGGGTGACCGACGTGCAGGCCGGCCCCACTCGGGTACGGGAACATGTCGAGCACGAACATCGGTTCGCGACCCGCGATCCGCTCGGCGCCTTCGGAGAGGAGACCCTCCGGGTTCGGCGCCCAGAAGGTGTGGTCGGCGTCCCATCGGTCCTGCCAGCGAGCTTCGATCTCGTTGGCCAGGCGTGCGTCGTACCGGTAGCGGGGAGTGTCGTCGGTCATCGACGCCGAGGCTACCGGGACGACTTCCGCTCCCCGGTCTTCACCGCGGCGATTCGTCCGGTTCATACGGGCAGTGCCGACATCCGCTTCCGCAGCATTCACCGCGAGCGAGCAACGCCGCGGCCGTCATCACGTCGTAGCCGGTTGCGGGATCCGTGTACGTCGGCTCGGCGCGTTCGGTCGCCCGGGCGTGGGCGGCCGCAGCCTTCGCTGCCATCCCTCCGGTCGCCATGACTCCCACTCCATCACGTCCGCAACGTGTCGTGCCCGAGAACGAGCGGCTGCTACCTTGAAAGCTCCCTTCGGGGGCTGTAGCTCAGGCGGTAGAGCACTTCCATGGCATGGAAGGGGTCAGGGGTTCGAGTCCCCTCAGCTCCACTCACCTCACGTCTCACCTCGTGGCAGCGCCACCGAGTGGCGGCACGGCCTAGGACCGGGCCGAACCACCCCGCACGAGGCGCCCGGGACGCTCACCCGTGTCGGCATCGTGCGCTCGGGTCTGCGTGCCGTTCACCACGGTGGCCACGTAACCACTCACGGGCTGCAAGTACCGCTGGCCACCGGCAGGGAGATCCGAATACATCACCGGCCGCCGAACGGTGAGCCCCTCGAAATCGATGACGTTGAGGTCGGCGCGCTGGCCCAGGGCGATCGTGCCGCGGTCGTCGAATCCGTACAGCTCGGCAGTGCGTCGGGTCTGCTGCTCGACCATGAACTCGAGCGGAATCAGCTCGCCTCGGGTGCGATCGCGGGTCCAGTGCGTCAGCTGCGTGCTGGGGCTCGATCCGTCACAGATGAGCTTGACGTGCGCGCCCGCATCCGCGAGCCCCACCACCGTCACGGGGTGAACGATCATCTCGCGGATGGCCTCCAGGTCACCGTGCATGTACCCCGCGCCCGGCAGGCTGACGATGTTCGTACCGTCGCCGGACGCGAGGAAGTCGTACATCGCCTCGATCGCCGGCACGCCCGCGCCTGCAGCGATCGCGCCGAATGTGCGGTCCGGACCGGGTTCGTAATCGACCACATCGTCGAGCGCGTACATGAAGTCGGCGACACCCTGCATGACCTCGGCGAACATCTCCATCGACCCCGCGTTGTCGGCAACGACATCGAACTCGCTCAGGATCCGTGCCTTCACCTCCGGGGCCCGCATGCGTTCGGCCTGGGCCGCCACGGAGAGATCCGCCAACGCGCGATACGAAGGCCGCCGCATGAACGGGTGGTATCCGGCCAGCCCACCCAAGATGCCGACGGGCCGCGATGCGACCTGCGGGTACAGGTGGGCCCCGACCTCGTTCATCGCCGTCGCGAACTCGAGCACGGCGCGCCACGCTTCGGGATCGTCGACGTGTTGGACCGTCGTGAACGTCACCTTCTGGCCGGTCGCTCGCGAGATGTCGGCAAGGAGCGCGAGCTCGTCGTCCTGACTGAAACG
>JAENVU010000178.1 GCA_016650415.1 Acidimicrobiia bacterium | reverse complement strand
TGACATCGGGCGGATACGGTGCGGCGAGATTGGTCGGTATTGAGCGGGGAGGTCAACGTCGCCCCGTCAATCGCCGTGACGAAGGGACCGGACCCCCATGCTCGCAGCAACGGCGTTGGCCCTGGCGGCCGCCTTGTTGCACGCAGCCTGGAACTTACTCATCAAAACCGCGGACGATCGCGATCTCGCCGCATGGGGTCAGTTCGTGTTCGGCGCTGCGGCGCTCGCCCCCGTGCTCGCCTTCACCGGGCTGCCTGCACTCCGGGCCCTGCCGTTTCTCGGGGTGTCCGCGATCGTCCACGTGTTCTATGTCCGCGCGCTGGTCGCCGCCTATCGGCACGGTGATTTCTCGCTGGCCTATCCGCTGGCCCGGGGTGGGGGCGCGTTGGTCGCGGCGCTGTTGGGACTGGTCGCCCTGGGCGACGGGCTGAGCGCCGGAGGATGGATCGCGCTCGTCGTGGTCTCGGCCGGGCTGGCTTCCTTGGTGCGGCGAGGCGCGCCGCGGGCCGAGATCGGATTTGCGTTGCTCACCGCGCTGCTCATCGGCACCTACACCGTGATCGATGCATCGGGAGCTCGGCACACCGACAACGGTTTCGCCTACGGGGTCGCGTTGACCGCCATGAGCGGGGTGGCGCTGTCGGTGATGTATCTCCGCCAAGGGCGCGGACCTGCGTTCGTCGCGTCGGTGCGGTCCGGCTGGCCCCGCCATCTCGTGTCGGGCATCTGTCTTGCGACCGCGTACTCGTTGGTCCTGGTGGCGATGCGCTTCGCATCGGTCGCATACGTGGCGACCCTGCGGGAGTCCTCGGTGGTGCTTGGTGCCGGCCTCGGTTGGCTGGTCCTCCACGAGCGCCTGGGCAGGCGCCGCTTGGTCTCCGCAGTGGTCGTGACCGCGGGTCTCGTCGGCCTGATCGTCGCCCAGGTCTGAGCCTGGGCGACGCTCAGACGTCGGCCGTCGACAGCCGGACCGGGAGTTCCTTCAGCGCGTTGTTGAGATTCGAGCGTTGCCGGCGGGCGGGCCCGGTCTGGGTGATCACCGGGAAGTGATCGAACAGCTCCTCGAAGAACACGCGGCCTTCGAGCCGAGCCAGGTGAATCCCGAGGCAGAAGTGTTCGCCGGTGCCGAACGACAGATGCGGGTTCGGATCCCGATGGATAT
Organism: Acidimicrobiia bacterium; assembly: GCA_016650415.1. Lineage (GTDB taxonomy): Bacteria > Actinomycetota > Acidimicrobiia > IMCC26256 > JAENVU01 > JAENVU01. Next base: position 4,668 of record JAENVU010000178.1, on the reverse strand, counting down.
CGAACTCGTTCGGGCGCACGAAGACCGCCGCATCCCGGTTCGCGGACGTGTACATCATCGCGACCTTGTCCCCGGTCTTGATCTCGACCCCGCCGAGAGTGGTGTCGGCCGTGGCGGTACGCCGGAAGTAGTGGAGCGGATTGGCGTAGCGCAAGATCTCTTCGACGGCGGTAGGGATCAACGAGTGATCGTGGCGCAGCTCGGCCAGTTGTTCGGGGTGGTCGAGGAGTGCGAGCAGACCCGATGACAGCATCGTGCGGGTCGTGTCGTTGCCCGCGGTGACGAGTTGGACGAAGAAGCTGCCGAACTGGATGTCGGTCATCGCGGCGCCGTCGACCTCGACCGCGAGCATCAGCGTGGTCAGGTCGTCGGCGGGCTCCGACCGGCGCCGACCGGCGAGTTCGATGGCGTACATCGCCATCTCGACGGTCGCGCTCATCGCGGCCTCGGCCGCCTCGGGGTCCGCCGCCATGATGTCGGGGTCCTGGCTCCCGGAGTTCATCTCCGACCAGTGATGGATCTTCGGCCAATCGGCTTCGGGGATCCCCATGAGTTCGCCGACGACTTGTGACGGCAATCGCGCACAGACGTCGTGCACGAAGTCGAGGTCGCGGTCGCCGGAGTCGCGCATGATCGTCTGGCAGATCTCGCGAATGCGGCCTTCGAGTTGGGCCATGACTCGCGGTGCGAAGTGTGGTGACGCGCTCCGCCGGTACCCGAGATGGCGCGGCGGGTCCATCGCGAGCAGCATGTCCTGCATCATCGCGAGGTTCTCCGGCGACAGGTCCTCGAGGACGACGCCGCCCGTCGCGGCGGAGAACAGGACCGGCTCGCGCGACACCGTGACAACGTCGGCGTGGCGCAGCACCGCCCAGTAGCCGGTGCCGTCGGGCATGTCCTGCCACACGACGGGTTGCTCGCGGCGAAGCTGTTCGAAGAGATCGTGGGGAGGGCCCGCGACGTAGGTGTCGGGACTGTAGAAGTCGATCGCCGTCATCGCGGGTCCTCCCGAAGATCGTGTGCGGATCAACAACTCCGCGGTGCGAGCCACGCTACCGGGAGCCATCCCCGGGCGAGTGCCTGCACCGTTTGGGTCGTCGCGAAGGTGTTGACCGGCGGAAACGCATCGTTCGCACTGATGATGTGGCCGTCGGCTGCTTGCTGGTTCCGAAGCCACGTGACCGGGCTGGCGTACGCGGTTCCGGTCCGTGCGGGACGCACGGTGTCGCGCCAGCAGGAGGCCGTGACGTCGAACCCTGCCGCGGTGACCGCCAGGATCGCGGTCGACGTGGAGTTCGGGTCGTCGGAGCCGAAGGATGGCCACGCGCCGCCGGCCGTCTGGGTGTCGGCGAGGAACTGGAGGGCCTTCACCAGGTTCGGATCGGTCGGGGTCGCCTTGCCGGCCACCAACGCCTGGACCGCGAGCGCGGTCGAGTCGACATCGATGTCGGTGCCCGAGTGATCGCCGGAGTAGTTCCACCCGCCGTTGGCCTGCTGCGCGGCGCGGATGACCGCGAGCGTCTTGGCCGGAACTGCGCCCGCGGTCTGTTGCTTGGCCAGGGCGGCGTACAGGGTGGCGTTGAACGCGCCGTAGGAGCCATCGGCGGCCGCGCCCGCGTCGACCGCGGCCACGAGATTGCGTGCGCCGTCGGACTGCGGATCGAACGCCGTCGGGCTGATCCCCAGTGGCTTGGCCACCAGCACGATCAGCTTGGCGGCTTGACCGGCGCTCAACGATCCGTCGGCGAAGTCGTCGAGTGCGTCGAGTGCGGACTTGTTGTTCTTCTTCACGGCGGCCACCGCGTTGCGGGCGGCGGTGGAATCCCAGGTCAGGGTCGTCTGGCCGTGCTCGGCGAGTGCCACGACCGCATCAGGAGTTTCGAAGCCCGCGAATCCGGAGACCTCGAAGGAACCGTCGGCTTGCTGGTGGGTCACGAGCCAGTTGTGGGCCTTGGTGAGGACCGGGGTGTTGGCCGCGACTGCAAACCCGGTGTACTTGCACCCCGAGATCGCGACCGCGATGAGCAGCGTGGTGAAGACACCACGACGTAGCGATTGCATGGATGAACCTCCGCAGGCCCCTTTCCACGAGGGCCTCATGTCGTGCCGCACAGTGAGCGGCGACGGATACGAGCGTCGGACCGGTTGGACCAACGGAGCGCGGCGGGGATCTGGCTCAGGAGCGGTTCGCTCCATCACAGTTGCGGGTCAGCGCCGGAATCACACCGGCTTCTCCCGTACCGAACTCGGGGCGGACTCTAGACCTGAACGGCGCGGGCGGCCCAAACGCGATGCGGAGGTTCGCGGTCAGGCCTCGTGGGTGCGGAGGTCGTCGATGCCGGCCCATTCGAGGACGAGGGCGTGGGTCGCCTCCAGCACCACCTTGGGGGCGCGGCCCGCATCGAAGGCTTCGACCCAGCGGGCGGCGCAGAGGCACCACTGATCGCCGGGGACCAGACCGGGAAATCCGTATTCGGGCATCGGCGTCGAGAGGTCGTTGCCGACGCTCCGACTGAACTCGAGGAAGTCCGACGTGGTCACGACACAGACCGCATGCAACCCGACGTCTTCACCTCCCGAGTTGCAGCACCCGTCGCGGTAGAAGCCGGTGAGGGGATCGAGACTGCAGGGGACGAGTTCGGTGCCGAGCACGTTCTGGGCCATCCCGCCATTCCATCACGGATCCGGGAGGTCGGTAGCGTGGGGAACGCCGAGGGTCCATCGCCACGAGACCGAAACCCGAGGACCCGAGCGCGCCGTCTTCGGAACCGCGTGCTCCCAACCGCGCTGGGCGCTCCCGCCCATCACGATGAGATCCCCCGAACCGGGTCGAAGGTCCTGGCTGGACCCGCCGCCCACGGGACGGATCAGGAACGGGCGCCGCGTTCCCAGGGTCACGATTGCCACGAGCGTGTCGTCGAGGGCCCGCAACTCTCGATCTGCGTGCCACGCGACGCTGTCGCGTCCGTCGCGGTAGTAGTTGAAGCCGGGCCGACGGAACCGGTGGCGATACTTCGCTTCGAGTGCCCGTTGCAGCACCGGGATGATCGGATCGACGGGCGCGTCCTCGGTGCGGGCCCAGTACGAGAGTCGGGGATCGTCGACCACGCGATCCCACATGCGCCGCCGGCCCTGGCGCCACGGGACGGCCGCCATCACGCGCTCGAGCACCACGTCGGCGCCGAGGAGCCAGTCCCGGGTGACGTCGACCCACGCGGTTGCGTCGAGTTGGATCCGCTCCGCGCGGGTCGACGGGTTGAGCGCGGGGTCGGCGACGCCGAACAAGCTCGTCTGCAATCCCGGGCTCACGGTAGGCACGAACTCCAGAATAGCGAACAGATGTTCGCTGATCTTGGGCTCGGTAGCCGGACCGGGCCGCTTCGACCGCGGGTGTCCGAAATCTCCGGGTTCGATCCGCCGATCGCATCGGAAACACGAGCGATCGCCATTCGGGGGTCACAGAGGCGTTCGTAGCGTTGGTCGCGAGATGCCACCGACGGGGGATTGGGAACGATGACCAGACGGAACCGTTTGCACGGCCGGACAGTCATGGGAGTCGCGGTGCTCGCGCTGCTCCTCACGGCCTGTTACCGACCACTCGCCGTCGCGCATCAGGCGAATCATCCGGACACGCGACCCTGGTGGTGCCACTCGACGGGGGGCGAAGGAACCCACGGTTCGGCCTACTACACGAACCTGGGTATCACGAAGGGCATGTTGAGCTGGGACGACTGCCTCGCAGTGTCAGGCCACCTCGACAAGGCCGCCGCGTTCGCGCTGCAGTGGCCGACCCGCGGCGACGCGGAGGCCGCCGGTTGGAAGGCGACCGTCAACTACGCGACGGGAATGGGAACGCATCACTCGCGAGGAAACGCGCTGCAGGGCGCGTTCAACCCGGATCAGCCGAACTTCCTCCAGTACGGCGGCAACAGCCCCGACGCCAAGCTCGTGGGGATGAGCTGGTACGTGAACAATGGTCCCGATGGGCCGCCGGAAGGTTTCGAGGGCAACAACGACTGGTGGCACACCCACGAGTATCTCTGCGTCTCGCGCACGTCGGGCTTGGTGGTCTTCGACGGCCAATGTCCGAGCGGCGTCGACGGCACCAGCGTCTACCTGGGCGGCTACTGGATGGTCCACGCGTGGATCGTGCCGGGCTGGCTCAATCAGTCGGATGTCTTCGTTGGCCACCACCCGTGTCTGCTGGCGGGCGGCCCGGCCGCGCCCGATGACCCGTGCTGGACCTCAGGGCCCATGCCCCACTGAGTCGCGCGGCGGTTCGTACATCCCGATCGGCAGGGTGGAGCGGACGACGAACCCGAGGCGTTCGTACATCGTGATCGCGGAGGTGTTGCCGTCCCGGACGTGGAGGAACGGCAACACCCCCTCGGCGAGGATCGTCTCGACCACAGCCATGGTGGCGGCGGCGGCGTGGCCCCGACCGCGATGCGCCTCGTCGGTACACACCGCGCTGATTTCGATGGCATCGGGGAGTCGCATGCGTTGACCGGCCGCGGCGACGAGCCTCCCGTCGACGCGTACGCCGAAGAACCGACCGAGTTCGTGCGTGCGCTCCGCCCACGGCCCGGGCTCGGTGGCGGTCACGAGGGCAGTGAGTTCGACGAGATCATCGGCGCCGAGCGCGCGTGCGGCTGTCATTTCCGATTC
>JAENVU010000177.1 GCA_016650415.1 Acidimicrobiia bacterium | reverse complement strand
GCGGCGAGCCCGGCGACGGTTTCCTCGGCCTTCTTGCGGACCGTCGTCGCGGCGGCCTCGGCCTGGCGCTTGACTTCCGGTCCCCCGAACTTGACCGCCATCTGCCCGATCGTCTTGTACTGATCGGCTTGGGTGCCGGCCGTCTTGCGGCGCTGGGTGACCTCGGTCTGACCCCGGGCGACGAACATCTTCATGAACGTCGGCACGGTGTCCTTGGCGAACATCGCCAATCCGATCGGTGCATAGACGAACAGCTCGACGGCCCGGCCAAGTGGCGTCTCGTGATCGGTCACTGCTCACTCCCCTGGCCGGCGGTGTTGCGGATTCTACGGGCGCGCACCATGCCCAGGGCCAGCGCAGCGGTGACGAGGATCCCGCTCCCCCATTCGACCCAGTCACCGAATCGGACATATGGGGTGGACCCCGTCGTCGGGACGACGGTACCGCTCACGACCGTGTTGTGAAACAACTCGGTCTCGCGATGGATCACTCCGTCGGCGTCGATGACGGCCGTGATGCCGGACACGGACGCATGCAGGAATGGTCGGCCGACGGCTGCGGCGCTCATCTGACTGAGGGCCACGTGCTGTTCGGAGTTCGCCGATCGCCGGTACGAGCGGTTGTTGGTGGTCACGACGATCATCTCGGCGCCCGCGGCCGCCGATTCGCGCATCAAAGGACCGAATGCACTCTCGAAACAGATCACGCTGCTGATCGTGTGCCCGGCGACGGTCTCGATACCGATTCGCGTGCCGGGGGTGAAGTCGTGCGGAATCTGCTGGAGGGCGCTGATGAAGCTGAGCGAGCCGCGCCACGGTACGTACTCACCGAACGGCACCAAGTGACGTTTGGCATACGTGCCCAAGAGCCGCCCCTGTGGTGAGTACAAGCGGTTGGCGTTGAACGCCTTCCCCGGCTCGGTTTGCTCGTCGATCACGTTTGCCATCAGCCAGCTGTGGTGCTCGCGGGCAAGGCCGGTGATCTCGGCCTTGAGCCCGGGATCGATCTCGGGATCCGTCGCGAGCGCCGACTCCGGGAACACGATGAGGTCGTAGCGACCGCGCAGCGTGTGGGCCAATGCCAGATGCGATCGGGTCAGGTAGTCGGTCGCCAACTCGGTGTTGGTGAGGTACCGGTTCTTGTCGTTGCCCTGGATCAGGGCGTACCGGAGCCGGCCGTTGGGGTGGGGTTCGAACCGGGTCGCCGTCGCGACGGCAACCGCGGCGATCAGCGCGACGAGGCCGAGTGCGGCGGATTGTCGCGAACTCCGGTCCGAAGCGCGTACTGACCGCACCAGATCGGCCACGAAGGCGTTCACCACCACGACGACGAACGTCGCGAGCGGGACGCCGCCCCAGCTCGCGAGCGCGTGGCCGACGCTCTGGTCGTGGAGCGCGACGCCGACCTGACCCCAGGCCAGACCGTCGAGGGGCCAACGGGTCCGGGCCGCTTCGAGGAGCACCCAGATCGCGGCGATGACGAAGGGTGAGCGCACTCCCCGCTTCGCCCAGAGTGCCACCAGCGCGCCGGCGACGGCCCAGAACGCGGCTTGCAGCGCGACCAGTGGAACGATCGCGACGGCGCCGAAGTACCACGTCCACGAGAGGTGGATCCCGAAGTACGCGAGCCCGGCAACGAAGCCGAACAGGGCGGCCCGTCGCGGTGGCGCGTCGTGCCAGAGCCAGCACAGCGGCGCGAGCGCAACGAGGGCCAGCGGACCGATGTCGGTCCCGGGCATGCTGAGCGCGAGGGCGATCCCCGAGCCCGCGGCGATGAGGACTCCCCATCGACGAGGTGCGCCAGTGGTTGGCGCCTCGCTCACTCGCAGTCCCGGCAGAGGTCCTTTTCGCCTTTCGCGAGCTGGCTGCGAGGCTTCACCAGGAAGCAGGATCGGCAGAGGAACTCGTCGTCGCGCCGGGGAACGATCTTGCCGGTTCCCTCCGCGGGGTTGTCCGGCTCGTCGTCGTCCTCGAGGTCGGCCTCTTCCTCGTCGATGCGCTCAGCCGCAGTGCGTTCGGCCAGCAGCACGTCGAGCGGCTCCTCGACGTCGTCGGGGTGCAGTTCCTCTTCGAGGTCGAGGTTCCCATCGTCGTCGTCGTCATCGTCGTCGGTGCTCTCGGCGGCCTCGCTGCCCGCAGCCTTGGCGTCGGTGCTCGGCTCGCTGATGATCGCGTCGACATCGACGTCGGCGTCCACGTCGTCGATCTCGACGTCGTCGAGGACAAGGTCGTCGTCACCTTCGTCGACGTCGTCCAATACTTCGATTTCTTCGTCGTCCGCCATCTGCGCTCTCTAGGAAGCTGGTTTCCTGCCCGTGAGGGCGCGCACTATACCGCCGCCACTCAGCGATTCTGGGCCATCTGCCCGAGAAAAAAAGGGGCGAAGCCCAGGAGACCGTTGGGGCCACTGTTTGACTCGCCCGGCCGAAGGCCGGTCGCGTCAAGCTGCGTTCTCTACTAGGGCTCCTGGACTCCGCCAGCCGATTCCCCATCTTCCTTCCCGACGAGCGGAAAGAAACCACGACCGATGAGGCGTCGGGACGTGGAGTCAGTCAGATCGAGAGGGGTCGTGTCAAGGCGAAGACTTGCGGGCAGAGCCTTGCTGACCTGCACCGCCGCGCGTTGATCCTGGTCAGCGCATCGCGATTTTTTTTCTGCTCGCGCGCGAGCGTCCGCGCGCAGCGTCACTGTTCGTCGCCGCGGCGGGCCGCAGCAGCACGCTCCGAGGCAAGGCGTTCCAACTCGTAGACCTCGTAGTCGGCGTAGCCCATCGCCGCTGCGAGCGCACGATGACCGGCGGTCTCCCCGATGAGCCGGTGCATCTCCTGGGCGACGACTCGGTACGACGGGTGGCCTTGGGGCGTCGTGCGGAGTTCGATCAGGTGCATTGCCTCGCGTGCGTTCATCTGCATCACGTATCGCAACCGGTACGCCAGTGAGACGGCGTAGGACGCCTGTTCGGGAAACCGGAACGCCATCGCGCCGTAGAGCGCGGCCGAGACGTCCATGGCCTTCTCGAACGCCGAGGTGACGCCGGCCTCGACGACGGGTTCGGGGACATCGAAGCCGTGGGCCGGCGAGAGTTGCTGCCATTCGATCGTGAGCATGCGGTGGCGTTGCAGGTCGCGGAACGCGCCGTAATCGGCGAGGATGTCGAAGCGGTAGCCGGTCCGCTCGAACGCGCGGCCGGGCTTGTGGCGACGGTTGGACCGCTCCCCCACGTAGGCACGAAGGATCGAGACGCGCTCGTCGGCCGACAACGACCGCACCCGGGCCAGGATCTGGCGCTCGGGCAAGTCCACGTGTGAGTAGCAGATTGCCGCCAGCACCTTGTCCTCGCCCTCAGGATCGAAATCGACGAGCGCCACGGTGGGCGCTGGCTCGGCGGCGATTCGACCGAAGATGCGGTGCACGACGTCTTCGGTGTGGTCACGCGTATCGGCGAGGTATTGACTCCAGACTCCCCCGCGCTCGGGCCGGTCGACCCGCGTCAGGAACGACGGCACGACTTTCCGGAGTTCGGTGAGCATGAGATCCGCGTACCGACGGGCTTCGGGGAGCGGGTGTGAGCGCATCCGCAGCAGCAGGGCTTCGTAGCCCTGGCCGGTGCCGTAGATGCCGACGTTCGACAACGTCGCGGCCGGCAAGATGCCCCGCAGCGCATCGCAGGCCTTGGCCTTGATCGTTTGCTTGTAGACGAAGTCGGAGTCGCTCGGCTCCTTCGGATACCGGTTCCGAGCCCAGTCGAGCAACGTCGGCAACAACTCCGAGTAGATCGAGAAGAGCTGGTCGACCTGCTCGACGTAGCGCGCCCCGAGCTTGGATTCGAGGACTTCCGGTGGCCGGAAGTACCGGTACCGGCCGCCGAGCCGGGTGTCGTACTCGATGTAGCGCGTCGACTGCTCGAGATAGGCCATGAGGCGGCCCCACTCGAGCACCTTGGTGAGCAGGTTCGAAGCTTGCTCACACGCGACGTGCACTCCCCCGAGTTGGGCGACTGAATCGTCGCCGTACTCGAGGAAGACCCGGTCGTAGAGCTGCTCGGCGCGCTTCAGGCCGATGCTCGCGTCGACCGTCAGGTCGCCGCTGATGTCGAGGTCGCCGACGAACTCGTCGAGGAACAGCCGCCGCAGACTCTTGTCGGAGCGCGAGTACCGCGCGAACAGGGCGCCCTTGACGACCTCCGGCAAGTTCACCAGGGCGAACACGGGTCCGTCGAGATTGGTGAAATACGGACGGAGGACGGCCTGCTCTTCGTCGTTGAAATACTCCGCCACGTACTGCATGGGAGGTACGAGGATACCGGCGTGCTCGGGCCCGGCCGGGGATTGTCGGGCCGTCGATCAGGCGTTCACACCAGAAGGCGGAATGCACCGGGGATGAGGCTGGTCCGGAGTGCCGTATGGGTTCCGTGGGGCCGTCCGTCGACGGTGAGCGGCCAGCCGCCGCCGGTCACGGTGACCTCGACGGTGCGGGCCCGGCCGCTCAGGATTCGGGGGTGTGGCACGTGGACGCCACCGGGGAGCCGCCGGCGCATCGCGCGGCGTTCGCCGGGTGTGAGGGCGTAGACCTGGACCTCGCACCAGCCGTCGCCCGGGTGCCCTCGGGGGACGAGGTCGGCCCCGGTGATGAACTGCCCGTTCGCGATCACCACCGTGGTGGCGGCGCCCCGGAAGAACTCCCGACCGTCGACGAGGACCTGCACCTCCCGCCGTCGATGATGCGCCCGCAGATGCGGCGGGGCCACGCCCAGAACGGCGGCGTTGACGACGAGGTCGTCGCCGGCGCGGATCAGGTCGATCGGCAACGCGATCCCATGAGGCTCCGGTGCCGGCGCGTCACGGGTGGCGGAGTTGGCGAGTCCGATGGCGCGCGCGAGTTCGGAGTCGTGCGGGAGGAATCGGATCAACGCGTCACCGGGCGCACGGCCGACGGCCTCGGCAAGATCGTGGTCGTCGCCCCGGACGACCAGATCGGGTCCGGCGTCGGTCGCCTGCCCCCACTCCTGGCCCGGTCGGATCATCGCGAGCGGGTTCTCATGCCGGCACCACGCTCGATGCGGCGACCACCCCACGGAAGCAGGCATCGGCCGCAGCCGAGGCCGTCGCACGAGTCGCGGGATCGGGGGCGGCTTCGGCGAGCTGGCGCAGCAGGTCGACCACCTGTTTCACGTGCCGGACGAAGTCGCCGCCGGTGAGTTCGTCGTCCTCGTCGAGCACGTCGGCCAGTGAGTCGCCCGCGGCCCAGGCGTGCATCCCGTCGGTGAGGCCTGCATCGGGCCGGCGGGTCTCGGGCAACCCGGCGTTGTCCTCGATGCCGTGAAGGTCGCGCCAGAGTTGGTCGAGGCTGCGAAACCGCTGGGCGACGCGGCTCGTCGGCCAGACCGGCTGGGGCATGGGTGCATTCGCGTCGGGTCCGCGCCGTTCGTAGGTGAAGCACGACATCAGCGCCGCGAGTTCCTCGGGATCGAGGCCGTCGAGCACCCCGGTCTGAATCGCCTGGGCGATGAGGAGATCGGACTCCGAGTAGAGGTGGGTCAGGAGTTGGCCGCTCGGACTCAACGCCCAGGCGTCCACGTAGCCCCAGGTCTCGAGGACCGCGAGGACGCGATCGAACTGGCGGGCCAAGCTCTCGCTCCGGCCCCGAACCCGGCGGCGCAGACGGGTGGCGTCCTTGGTGAGGCGCTCCAGACCCGCCGCGGCCTTCAGGTGCTTGGCGAGCCGGGGACACCCTCCGACGGGGTGTTCCGCGAGTTCGCGCTCGGCCGCCGCATCCGCGCCCTCGGCGGGATCGGTCGCCGTCGCGAGATCCACGGC
>JAENVU010000176.1 GCA_016650415.1 Acidimicrobiia bacterium | reverse complement strand
CTATTGCTAGGCAGCGAGTTCGAGGTGATTGTCCTCAAGTGTTTTTTGTGCCAGCTCTTTTACGACGATCTGACGACGTCGGCTCGCTTCTCCCACCTCGATCCTCAAAATCGAAGCCACGCACCCCCTTGTCAACTGCGGTCCCGATGCGTGCAAGGACCGCAATACAAGTGTAGACGCCCGCCTGAACCAGTCCTGAAGTGTTGGTCGGCCTCGACCCGGCGGGAACGCGAGACTGGGGTGCGGCGTTACACCCCGCAGTAGCGTCGCGGTCTGCGGCGCGCCTGATCCTCTGAAGGATGGAAGCGAATGCGACCAACCATTCGATTCGGCCGGATCTTCGGCATCGAGGTCGGTGCCAACTGGTCGGTCCTGCTGATCGCCGCGCTGCTGAGTTTCGAACTGACCCGGGGTGGCGGTGGGGCCTCGGTGTGGCTCGTCGTGGTGCCCATGGTCCTGGTATTCCTCGGGTCGTTGCTCGCTCATGAGCTCGCGCACGCCGTCATTGCCCGCCGGAACGACATGGAAGTGCGGGGCATCACGCTGTGGCTCCTCGGAGGTGTCGCGCAGCTCGGCGGCGCGATGCCGTCGGCCGGGGCGGAGTTCCGCATCGCCGTGGCCGGGCCGGCCACGAGCTACGGACTGGCCGGCGTCTTTGTCGTCCTCGCCCTCGGGGCGGGCGCGGTCGGTGTTGCACCGCTCGTCGTCTCGGCGCTGGGATGGCTCGCGTTCGTCAACATCGTCCTCGGCACGTTCAACCTGATCCCGGCGGCGCCGCTCGACGGCGGACGCATCTTGGCGAGCGCGCTCTGGGCGATCCACGGCGACCGGACTCGCGCCGACATCGCGGCGACCCGGGTCGGCCAGGCGTTCGGGATCCTCGCCATCGCCACGGGGGTCCTCGGTCCCGCGATCGGAATCCCCTACGTCTCGCTCTGGACGGCGCTGATGGGGGCGTTCGTGTACCGGACCGCGACCGCGGAGCAACGCATCGCGCGGCTCGTCGGGAACTTCGCCGACCTCCAGGTCCGCGACATCATGATCCCGGACCCGGAGACGGTTCGGGGTTGGAACACGATCCAGGCGGTGGCAGCCGACCTCGCGCTCACCCCTCCTCGCCACCATGTCCTGCCGGTGGTTGCGTGGGAGGGTGGGATCGGTGGAGTCGTGACCCTCGAACAACTCGAACGGTCCGACCCCGCGACCCGTCACTCGGTGCGCGTCCAAGACATCGCCGTGCCGTTGGATCGGGTGGTCGCGGCTCGACCGGAGACGCCGGTCCTGGCCGTCGCGGGTCGTCTCGGTGAGGGGCCGCTTCCCGTCGTCTTGGTCTTCGACGACAGTGTGCTCGTCGGCATGATCACACCCGTTGAACTTCGCGGATCGGCGCGCGGCGCCCCTGCGTCTGATCGGCGCGATGGAGCCGGCGCGCCGACTCCCGTCCTGTAGGTCGCGCCTCGCGGTGGACTAGTCGCCGCGCCCGCGGAGGGCCCGTTCGACGTCGCGTTTGGCATCGCGTTCGGCGAGGGCATGGCGCTTGTCGTAGTTCTTCTTGCCCTTGGCGAGACCGAGTTCCAACTTCGCCCGACCGTCCTTGAAGTAGACCTTGAGCGGGATGAGCGTCAGGCCCTTCTCCTGGGTCTTCCGGGTGATCTCGTCGATCTCGCGGGCGTGGAGGAGCAGCTTGCGGCGCCGGACCGGATCGATGTCGCCGCGACTGAATGCATAGGGGAGGATGTGCATGCCGTTGAGCCACACCTCACCGTCGTCGATCCGGGCGAAGGCTTCTTGCAGGTTGGCGTGATGTTCCCGCAGCGACTTCACCTCGGCGCCTTCGAGCACGATGCCGCACTCCCACACGTCGAGAATCGAGTAGTCGTGGCGCGCCTTTCGATTGGTGAGCACGGTTCCGTCGCCACGCCGAGACATCCCGTCACGCTACCGGGCGCCACCCACCCTCCGACGTTTGGCGCGTGGTGACGCTGGGGGCCGACCCGGCCGCCAAACGCCGGGTGATGGGGAGTGGGTAGCGTTCGAGGTGTGACGTGGGTGGCCGCGGTATGGGAACCGGACAGCGATGCAATCGACCGGGCGGGCGCAGACCGGGAAGTCATGGTGCGCACTGCGATCCCGGATCAAGGCTTCTACGCGAACCCCGCGCAGTTCGAGGCCGTGGTGATCGGATCCGACGCCGCCGACATTCCGAGTGTGCTCGCGTTCGGCCGCCGGGTGTGGGCGTGGAGCGTGACCGAGACGGTGCCTCGGGAGGGGACCGAGCGATGCGCGGTGGCGATGGTCTCGCTCATGCGTCGCCATCCCGACATCACGCCCGCCGGGTTCGCGCGGCACTGGACCGAGCGGCATGCGCCGCTGGCGCTGCGCCGTCACATCGGACTGCACGACTATCACCAGTACGTCGTGACCGACACTCTGAGTCCGGACACGCCCGAGATCGACGGGATCGCCCTCCTCGGTTTCCGGACCCGGGCCGACTTCGACGAGCGGTTTTTCGACTCCGATTCCGGACGCGACGAGATCATGGCCGACGTGGCCCGCTTCATGGATCGGCCGGGTCGGGAGACCACGTTGGTCGGCCCGCCGGAAGCGGCGGCCCGCTGAGCCGCTCCGGTTAGATTGCGGCCACCCGACAGGAGGATCCGCATGGCCGCGTCTGGCTCCATTCTCGGAAACGCAGTGCTGCGCCGCGAAGACCCGGCGATTCTCGCCGGCGCGTCTCGCTACTACGACGATCTGACCGTGGACGGGTTGACCCACGTGGTCTTCGTTCGGTCACCGATTGCGCACGCAACCGTCGAGTCCGTCGACATCGCCGACGCCGAGACGATGCCCGGAGTGCTGGCGGTCTACACCGCTTCGAACTTCCCGATGGAGTCGATCCAGGGCTTCGTGATGTTGCCGCCGACGTTCAATCGTCCGCCGCTGGCCACGGATCGAGTGCGCTTCGTCGGCGACATCGTCGCCGCGGTGGTTGCGGAGACTCGCGCCCAGGCAGTCGACGCGGCCGAGCAGGTCATCGTCGAGTACGAACCGCTCCCGGTGGTCGTCGATGCCGAGTTGGCGATGGCCGCCGACGCGCCGCTGCTGTTCGAAGCGCATGGATCCAACCTCGCCATCGCGTTCGACTTCGGCGAAGACCCGACGATCATGGACGACGCCGACATCGTGGTGTCCGGCCGGTTCGTCAATCAGCGCGTGGCCGCCGTGCCGATGGAACCGAACG
>JAENVU010000175.1 GCA_016650415.1 Acidimicrobiia bacterium | reverse complement strand
TCCGTCGTCGTGAGCGAGGACGTCACGATCCCCGATGGGATCGACGACGTCCCGCGGATCGGGATCCGGTGGGAGTTGCCGGCCGAACTCGATCAGGTCATCTGGTACGGACTCGGACCGGGCGAGTCGTATCCTGACCGGCGCCGCGGCGCGTACGTGGGTCGGTTCTCGCAGACGACCGCCGAGCAGTACGTGCCCTACGTGATGCCCCAGGAGCACGGTGGCCACGCCGACACGCGCTGGGGGGTCGTCCACGACGCCGACGGCCATGGGTTGCTCGTGACCGCGGCCGAACCGTTCCAATGGAATCTGAGCCGGTACACGCCGGAGCAGTTGACCCGTGCGACCCATGCCGAAGAGCTGGTGCCGGACGATGCCCTCACCATGCATCTGGATCACCGGCATCGCGGTCTCGGCACGTTGTCGTGTGGCCCGGACACGCTGCCGCAGTATCGGATCGGCTCGGGTCGCTACCGGTTCGCCTGGGCGATGCAGCCGGTCAACGTGAAGCGGGCCGACCTGGCCGCCGTGGCTCGCGCATTGCGCGGCCGCCTCTAGAACGAGGAGATGGTGACGTCGAGCGGTTGCATCGCATCGGCCGCCCAGGCCGGGGTCCAGGACGCCGCGTCGAGTGCCGGTCCCCAGAACGCGGTGACCTGACTGCTGCGGAAGTTCCCGAACGGGACCGTGCGCGGGTCGGTGTTGGGGATCCCACCGCCGATCAACGTTGCGCCGACGCCGTAGAACGAGGTGTCGTCACCCCAGCAGTCCTCGGCCGGTGGCGTCGGCGGGGACTGGTCGCGCCATTCGAACGTGGTGGTCAGGTTGGGAATGGAGGTCTCCAGCTTGGTGGCCCAGGTCAGCGCACCCTGGGGTCCGACCGCGTACTGCCATGCGGGTGGGGTCGCGGAGACCGTGTCCTGGGTTCCGTCGATCGTGACGGTTCCCGACTGCGAACTGTTGCCGTACTTCATGCCGGTCGCGGCTGGGGAGAAGTCGATGAACGACATCACGCTCGGGATCGCGTGGACGCGCAGGTCGACGGCGCTCTCGACCCGGTCCGCGTAGTACGTGTTCGTTTCCTGGACCAACGGTCCGCTGTTCGCGCCGACGTAGGCCCGGATGGCACGTACCGGGCCGTCGATGTTCGCGACGAACGCGCCTTCCGCATCGGCGAAGGTGGCATTCGAACGACCACAGGTGGTGAATGAGAACTGGGCCTTGAAGCCATCGAGGATGTCGGCACCGTTCCCGCCGCCGACGCGGAGATCGACGGTCTTCCAGCGGTCGATGATGCCGAGCCGATAGGCCTGGGCCTCGACGGTGGAGTGTTCGGGGTTGGGGCCGTCGGCGCGCAGATACGTGGACTTGTAGTCGCCGGAGTCGAGCGAGAACTTGTACTTCACGTAGTCCTGACCCGCCGATGGGTCGGCGCCGGGTTGCCCTTCGAACAGGTAGACGACTCCCGACCGACCGTCGTCGTGATCCGCGAGGTTGATCCGCTTGCCCGACCCGGGCACCACCCCGGCGGGTGCACCCGTACCGTTCGGTGCGGCGTTCCCCGCGTCGCGGGCCATGAACACGATCTCGTCGTTGGCGTCGATCATCGGGTCGGGATCCGCACCGACGAAGGTGTTCGGGTCGGCGTACTGCAGCGCGGTCACCGAATTATCCCCGTAGCCGTAGACCGTGCCGGCGACGCCCGGAATACCGTTGTTGCCCGGCGCGGCGCCGAACGGGACGACGACCCGTTGATCCACTTGCACCGGGAGCTGTCCCCACGCGCCGGGGCTGCCCGCGAATCGGTACGCCACGAGGCGCCCGGGGTCGTGCCCGAGGAAACTCGGGAGGTCGGCGCCGGTGAGGACGACCGGCTGATCGAGCCGGCCGTTGAACGGAGGGTGGACGTACCGGCAGCTCGCGGCGACGAGTCCGAGAGCGACGAACAGGACGAGCGCCCCACGGCGGCGATCAGAGAGCATGACGCCGAAATCTAGCCAGAGTCCGTACCTGGTGGTCGCGGGTTCGGTGCCGAACGGATGACGCGTGGGCGGCGCACGCTACCTTTCCTCGCTTATGGGGATCTGTGAAGACCGAGTCGTGATCGTGACCGGAGCGGGCCGCGGTATCGGCCGCGGCCACGCGCTGGAGTTCGCCCGGCAGGGGGCCAAGGTCGTCGTCAACGACCTCGGTGCCGAAGCCGACGGTACCGGGGGTTCGACCGGGCCCGCCGGTGAAGTGGTCGATGCGATTCGGGCGATGGGCGGCGAGGCGGTCGCCAACGGCGACGACGTTGCCGATTGGGCGGGCGCGCAGCGGCTGATCCAGACCGCGATCGACGCGTTCGGTCAGCTCGATGTGCTCGTCAACAACGCGGGGTTCCTCCGGGACCGCATGGTCGTGACCACCTCGGAAGAAGAGTGGGACGCCGTGATCCGGGTGCACCTCAAGGGTCACTTCGCACCCACCCGGTTCGCGTCGGCGTACTGGCGGGAACAGCAGAAGAACGGTGAGGCGGTCGACGGTCGGGTGATCAACACCTCGTCGGGCGCCGGGCTGATGGGCAGTGTCGGACAGGGTGCGTACAGCGCGGCGAAGGCGGGGATCGCGGGACTCACCATGGTCGAGGCTGCAGAACTGGGCCGGTACGGTGTGACCGCGAACGCGATTGCTCCCGCGGCGCGCACGCGGATGACGGAGGCGGTGTTCGCCGACACGATGGCCGCGCCCGAGGATGACGCCTTCGATGTAATGGCGCCCGAGAACATCGCACCGCTCGTCGTCTGGCTCGGCTCGGCCGATTCCGCCGGCGTGACGGGTCGCGTCTTCGAGGTCGAGGGCGGAATGATCTCCGTCGCCGACGGTTGGCAGCACGGACCGCAGGCCGACAAGGGTGATCGCTGGGATCCGGCGGAAGTCGGCCCGGTCGTGCGCCGATTGTTGAGCGAAGCGCCGGCCCCGACGCCGGCGTACGGGGCCTAGGAGCCGACATGTCCGGGTACGGCGTCGCCGCGCACGCGGTCGACCGGCCCGACAAGGTCGCACTCGTTCACCACGATCGGCGTATCACCTATCGAGAACTCGACGAGCTGATCACTCGAGCGTCGCACGTGCTCCGGAATCGCGGCGTGGGCCCCGACGCGCGGCTCGGAATCGCGTTGGGGAACCGTCCGGAGTGGTTCGTGGCGGCGCTCGGCGCGGCCCGACTCGGCGCCGAGATCGTTCCCGTCCCGAGCGGTGCCACCGATGACGAACGCGAGTACTTCAGTTCCGATGGCGAGGTCGCGTTCATGCTCGACGAGGCCGAGCTCCCGACCTTCCTCGACGCGCTCCACGGTGCTCCGACGGGTGCGATCGCCGATCCCCGGCCCGACTACGTCACGCTGCGGGCGTACACGTCCGGGACGACGGGACGGCCGAAGGCGGTGGTGCGGCCGACGGTGGACGCAGCCGCCAGCATCGAAGGGCTGGTGCGCTACTACACGGCCTACGGGCTCGATTCGCCCGACGAGGTGAACATCACCGGGTCGCCCGTTCATCACATCGCCGGATTCAGCGGTCCCCACAGCGGGCTGCTGCTCGGGCACACGTCGGTGATTCTCGATCACTTCGACGCGGGCCAGTGGTTCGAGACCGTTTCGCGGGAACGAGCCACCTACTCCTGGTGCGCGCCGGTGCACCTCTACCGACTCATGAGCGCCCCAGACGACGTCAAGGCGGCCGCCGACGTGTCGTCGATCAAACGGTTGCTGCACGGCTCGGCACCGTGTGCGCCGAGCTTGAAGCGCGAAGTGATCGAGTTCTTCCCGTCCGGCGCGGTGTGGGAGACCTACGGCGGGACCGAGACCATGGGGACCGTGATCACCGCGGAGGAGTGGTTGGCGAAGCCGGGCAGTGTGGGCCGGGCCGCGCCCGGGTCCACGATCAAGATCTACGACGACGACGGCGAAGAGCTCCCGGCGGGCGAGGTCGGTCTCGTCTACATCGGGTCCGACTGGGGCCGTGGTTTCCGGTACGCCGGCGACGCCGAACTCACGGAGTCGGTGTATCGCGGCAACCTCGCGACCCTCGGCGATCTCGGGTATCTCGACGACGACGGGTACCTGTTCGTGGTCGACCGTCGGAAGGACATGGTGATCACCGGCGGCGCCAACGTCTATCCCGCCGAGGTCGAAGCGGTGCTGGTGACCCATCCGGCGATCGAGGAAGTGGCCGTCGTCGGGCTGCCCGACGACGAGTACGGCGAGATCGTCGTCGCGGTAGTGGTCGTCACTCCGGGCACGGACGCGCTCGACGCCGACGACGTGATCGTCTTCGCCCGCGAGCACCTGGTTCGCTACAAGGCCCCCCGCCGCGTCGAGTTCGTCGCCGAGTTGCCACGCAGCCCCATGGGCAAGGTCCTCAAACGCGAACTCCGCACCACGTTCTCCCGCCCCCCGCGTTTCGGCGCCTGAATCGCGACCTATAGGTCGCGAAACGCGCGCCGGAATCCAAAGGGACGCTCGGGAATCAGGCCAGACGTTCGACGATCATCGCCATGCCCTGGCCGCCGCCGACGCACATGGTCTCGAGGCCGTAGCGGCCGTTGCCGTCTTCGAGCCCATTGATGAGCGTGGTCATGATGCGGGCGCCGGTGCAACCGAACGGGTGGCCGAGCGCGATGCCGCCACCGTGGACGTTCAGCTTCTCCCACGGGATGTCGAGGTGCTTGGCCGACGGGATGACCTGCGCGGCGAAGGCCTCGTTGATCTCGACGAGGTCGATGTCGTCCATGGTCAATCCGGCGCGGGCCAGTGCCTGACGGGATGCGCCGATCGGTCCGAGCCCCATGATCTCGGGGTTGAGGCCCGACACGCCGCTCGAGACGACCCGCGCCAACGGCGTGATGCCCAACTCGTTCGCACGCGTGTCGCTCATCACGATGACGGCCGCCGCACCGTCGTTCAACGGACACGCGTTGCCGGCCGTGACCGAACCGTCGGGTCGGAAGACGGGCTTGAGCTGCGCGAGCTTCTCTGCGGTGGTGCCGTCGCGCGGTCCGTCGTCCTTCGACATGACGGTGCCGTCGGGCAACGTGATCGGGATGATCTCGCGCTCGAAGAAACCGTTGTTCTGCGACTCGATCGCACGCTGCTGGGAGCGGGCCGCGAACTCGTCCATCTCCTCGCGGGTCACGCCCTCGGCCTGCACGACGTTCTCCGCGGTCTGACCCATCGCGATGTACACGTCGGCGAGACCGCCTCCCGGTGTCCACACCGGCGCGCCGGCATCCTGGCGCGCCTTGCTGCGCGCCCGTGCTTCGGAGAACAGGTCGTTGGTCGTGCCGGGACCGCCGTCGGAGCGGCCCTTGTCGAACCGGCTGACGCACTCGACCCCCGCAGCGATGAACACGTCGCCCTCGCCGGCCTTGATCGCGTGGGCGGCCATGCGGATCGTCTGGAGCGACGACGAGCAGTAGCGGTTGACGGTCGTTCCGGGGACGTCGTCGAGTCCGGCGAGGATGGCCACGACGCGACCGAGGTTGTACCCCTGCTCGCCGGCCGGCTGCGCGCAACCGATCATGAGGTCTTCGACGGTCGTGGGGTCGAGCTGGGGGACCTTGGCCAACGCGGCTTGCACGATGGTCGTGGCGAGGTCGTCGGGGCGGACATCGACGAGCGAGCCCTTGTTGGCGCGGCCGATCGGGCTGCGGGCGGTCGAGACAATCACTGCTTCGGGCATCGGGTCCTCCGGGGGGATCGGGACCCGGACTGTCTAGCCGCTCCCGCCGGGCCGAGGTCACGTACGGTAGGCAACGCTGTTCCCGAGCGGAGGATTCCGACATGGAGTACACGGCCGAAGCGACCATCGAAGCGCCCGCGGACCTGGTCTGGTCGATCCTCGCGGATGCCGGCGGCTACGTGACGTGGGACTCCGGCGTCGAGAAGATGGAAGGCGAGATCTCGCCGGGCGGGAAGATCAAACTGTTCTCGAAGGTCAACCCCGGACGGGCATTCCCCGTCAAGGTCGCGATCGTCGAACCCGAGCGGGTCATGACCTGGACGGGTGGGATGCCGCTCGGCCTATTCAAGGGTGTGCGGACCTTCACGTTGGTGGGAACCACTCCGAACCAGACGACGTTCACCATGCGTGAAGTCTTCTCCGGGCCGATGCTCGGGATGGTGGCGAAGAAGATGCCGGACCTCCAGCCCGCATTCGATCAGTTCGCCGCCGGACTCAAGGCCGAAGCGGAGGCACGCGCCGGCCGCTGACCGGCCCCGAGCCCGGCCCGGGGTCTCCGACCCCGGTGTGCGTACGCTGCTGATCATCACGGTGGTCGGGTTGGCGCTGCGCGTTGCGTGGTGGTGGATCGCGCACCCCGAGCCGGTGTCGGACTTCCTCGGGTACCGCAGCATCGCGATTCGCATGGTCACCGACGGCGTCTACACGCGCGGGGGAGTCACCACGGCGTTCCGTACTCCGGGCTATCCCGCGTTCCTCGGACTCGGATTGTGGATCTGGCAGTCGGATCGGTGGCTCAGCCTGCTGAACGTCTTCGTGGCGACCGCAGCGATCCCGCTCTCGGCCTGGTGCGCGATCCGACTCGGCCTGAGCCGCCAGACGGCACTGGTGACTGCGGCGCTCGTCGCGATCCTGCCCACCTTCGTGTTCTGGGCCCCGGTCCTCGCGAGTGAGCATCTCCAGGTCGTGATCCTGCTCGTTGCGTGGTCGATGACGTGCCGCACGTTGACGCGCCGGCGGGCGATCGGCGTCGGTGTGCTGTACGGCGTTGCCATCCTCGTACGCCCCGAAAGTGTCTTCTTCCTCCTTGCCGTGCCCGTGTTGCTCCGCGTCGGCGCGACGAACTGGCGTCGCGTGGTCCCGCTTGCCGCCGTCGTCGCGGTGACGGCAGGGCTGGTGGTGACGCCCTGGTATCTGCGGAACGAAATGGTCGTCGGGCGCGGCGCCGGGCTCTCGACCTCGGGCGGGCTCAACTTCTATCTGGCGCACCGGGAACAGGGCTATCGCTACGTCGAGCCCGAGTTCACGCCGCTGCGAGGTCTCGACGAGGTGGCGATGAACCGTCGCGGGTACTCGCTCGGACTCGATCTGATACGCGACCATCCGGCCGACCTCATCCGCACGACGCTGCGGTATTCGTACGAGCTCTACCGCGCGCCCACCTACGTCGCGCACTACAGCACCCGGAAGAATGTCGGTCCGCCGTACCGGGCGGGAGTGTCGCGGTCCACGGTCGAGTGGGCCAAGACCGTGTCGTGGGTCGGCTGGGTGCTGACCGCAGGTTTCGCCGTCGTCGGGACGGTCTCGCTGGCGATACGACGGGGGAGTCGCCGACGGGCCCTCGCGGGGCTGCTGGCGCTGGTCGGCGCGAACTGGCTCTGTTTCGCAGTCGTGTTCTGGGGGATGCCCCGCTATCGCTACGCGATCGAACCGGTCATCACGATGGTGGCTGCCGCGGGCATCGTCGCACTCGCGCGACGGCGCCGTTCACAACCCCGCGAGATGGGCCGCGTCGTTGAAGCGGACCAGGCGCCACTCGGTGCCGGTCCACCGCCATTCGGTCAGTGACGTGTTGACCGTCTCGTACGCGATGTCGGTGGCCATGCGCATGGGCAGTTCGCCGAGGGCCACGAAGGTGGCCGCCACGATTCCGCCGTGGGCGACCACGACGACTCGCTCACCCGGATGGTCGTCCGCGACCCGTCGCAGTCGTGCACCGGCGCGCTCGTAGAACTGGGCCCAGCTCTCGCCCCCTTCGGGGGTGCGGCCGCGATACGGGTCGTCGGAGTCGGCCGTCATCTTGTGCTGCGCGCGGAACTCGGCGTAGGTGAGTCCTTCGGCGACGCCGGCGCGGATCTCGCACCATTCGCACTCGTGCACCCGCGGCGTGTCGCCGAACGCGGTGCCGATGATGTCGGCAGTCTCGACCGCCCGATACAGGTTGCTCGTGTAGACGCGGTCGGGTGCGGCCAACTCCCCGGTGTGGACGAGTCGCTCGCGCAGGGCGGCGGCCTGGGCGCGACCCAGGTCGGAGAGGCCAACGCAGGTGTCGTGACCGGAGATGATGCCGTTGACCTGGGCCATCGACTCGCCGTGTCGAATCACGACGAGTCGGGTATCGGTGGAACTCATGCCCCCAGCCTCGCCGATCGGGCCGACCCCACGGGCCACTTTCCGCTGGTTTCCGGTCACACCAGCGGATCGACGAGAATCGGCGCATGGCGTTGATCGTGCTCACCGGGCCTCCCGGCGCGGGGAAGTCCACGGTCGCGGCCGCGCTGGTGCAGAACTTCGACCAGAGTGTGTTGGTCGAGGGCGACGCGTTCTTCGGCTTCCTGGCGAGTGGCGCGATCCCGCCGTGGCTCCCGGAGTCCCACCGTCAGAACGAGATCGTGACGCAGTCGTCGGGGAGGGCCACCGGTCAGTTCGCCGCGGGTGGGTACACGACCGTCTACGACGGCATGGTCGGGCCGTGGTTCCTCCCGACGTTCGCCGCCGCGACGGGCGTCGACGTGCTCCACTACGTGATCCTGTTCCCGACGATCGAGACGTGCCTGCACCGGGTGGCCACCCGGTCTGGTCATGGCTTTTCCGACGATGCCGCGACTCGGAAGATGCATGGTGAGTTCGCGCGCGCCGCCATCGATGCGCGCCACGTCGTCGTCGATCCGCCGCCGGTCGTGCAGACCGTCGATCTCATTGTCGAAGGAATCGCGGCGGACCGCTTCGCCTACGCCACGCCGTAGAGCGCGGCGGCGTTGTCGTGCAGGATGCGCGATTGGGTTTCGGGCGAGAGGTGGGCCGCGTGTTCGGCCAGCAACGCCTGCGAATCGGGCCAGGTCGCGTCGCTGTGGGGGAAGTCGTTCGCCCACATCAAGCGCTGCTCGTTCATCAGGTCGACGGTCTTGAACGCCACCCAGTCGTCCTGGAAGGTCAAGTAGATGTGCTCCATGAACGTCGCGCTCGGCGACGTCGTGAGCTCACCGGCGGTCAACCAGTTGCGGTGCCGGTCGTACGCGTGGTCGGCGCGGTACATCCAGTGCGGTGCCCAGCCGGCGTCGGCCTCGACACACACGACTCGCAGGTCCGGGTGACGTTCGAACACCGCGCCGAAGATCAGGGTTCCGATGATGTCCTGGTTGCCGCGGATGATCGAGATGAACGAGTTGAGCTTGGGGCCGCGCACGCTGTCCGAGCCCGGTGTGTCGCCCTTGCTCGTGAGGATATGGAACGACGCCGGGAGATCGAGCGCGACGACGGCATCCCAGAACTCGTCGTACATCGGATCGTCGTAGTCGCCCTGACCGGGGAAGCCCGGGAGCATGACGCCGCGTAATCCCTTGGCCTTGATCGCCTCGAGGTCCCGGATGCCGTCGTCGGGTGTCCGCACCGCGGTCTGGCCGAGTCCGATCAGCCGGTCCGGTGCGTGCGAACAGAACTCCGTGATCCACTCGTTGTACGCGTCGAAGCAGGCGTGTTGGTAGTCGCGGTCGGGGTGATTGCACAGCACCATGCCGACTGAGGGATAGATGACTTCGGCGGTCACGCCGTCGACGTCCTGGTCGTGCAGGCGCGCCTCCGGGTCCCAGCCCCCTCGGTGGAGATCGTCGAAATGCTTCCCGAGGTCGAGCCGGACCTCCTCGGTCGGACGACCCGCGGCGGCGACCAGCCACATCGGTACGAGCGACTGACCGTTGTCGATGATCATGCAGTCGCCGAGCGTCTCGTCGTACTGCAGCCGCGGCGCGCGATCCCGATACGCGGCGTCGATGTGGTCGAGGTAGCTGTTCGGTGGCTCGGTGATGTGGGAATCCGCCGAGATACACGGTCGGGTTGCGGTCGCGGTCATCGAAACCTCCGGGTGGGCGGCGAGCGTCAGCCGGCGAGCGTGCCGACTTGGGTCATCATCGTGGTCATGTCGAAGTAGTCCCGCCACAGGGTGATCTTGCCGTCGTGGACTTCGAAGATCCCGGCGACCGGGAGGTCGGCCCATTTGTCGCCCGCTCCGAATCGGTCCGTGCGCTCGTTGAGCACGAGGTCGCCGCTCGCGACCTGCCGGTGGATGACCCACTCCATCTTGTCGACGGTGCCCTCGAGTTGTGCGAACACGCCCCGGATCCCGTCCGGCCCGTAGACCGGACCCATCGGGACGTTGTCGTACTCGATGTCGTCGGCCACGAGTTCGAGCGCCCCGTCGAAGTCCATCGAGGTGATGCGGGCCATGAAGGTGTTGACGATCTCTTCGTTGCTCATCGGGTGGCGCCTTTCGGGTGGACGTTCGCTGCGGGGTCGGCCGCAACCTACGCGCAACTGCGCCAACCGCGCTCGTCTCCCCATGCCGATCAGCGTTTGGCGGCTGAGTGCGCTCTCCGCCCCGTCACCCGCCAAACGTCGTGGCCGCGGGTTGGGGGGCGGGCTCATAGGATCGGCGGCTGTGCCGACTGCGCCCGTCGATGGGATCGAGATCTGCTGCGACGAGATCCTGGACGTGCTCACCGCGTGAGCTGGCTTCGGCGTCTCCTCCCGAACTCCGCGACCGTCGACGTCCCGCGGGTGGTGATCGCCCGCGCGTTGCGGGGCTTTGCCGACGGCTTCGTCAGCGTCTTCCTCGCGGT
>JAENVU010000174.1 GCA_016650415.1 Acidimicrobiia bacterium | reverse complement strand
TCGGCTTCGACCATCGCCTCGTCACCGCTGAGGGCCCAACGCTCACCGTTCCTGGTCACGAAGGTCGCCGCGGTCTTCTCCGGGTCGTGGTGGTACCCGAGTGGCAGGCGACCTCGTCGCACGAGATGGCCGACGACACCACTGCCGGGTTCGACCGGGACGAAGTCGTCGTCCACGACGCAGACCGACTCGCTTGCTGAGAACCGCGTCGACTGGTCGACCGGCGCCCCGGGAAACCTCGCGCGCGTGCCGCTGATCCCGGTTTCAGTCGATCCGTAGCCGTCGATGGTGATCACGTTCGGCAGCAGTTCGCCGATTTGTTCCTTGCTGGCGGGGGAGAGAACGGCCCCGCCAGACGCGAACACGAACAGCGAACTGACGTCGTGATCATCGGGATGCGCCGCGAGAAAGTCGAGCAGTGGGCGTGCCATCGCATCGCCGACGACCGTGAGCACGTTTACCCGTTCCGCCTCGACCATCGACCACGTGCGGTTGGGATCGATCGGACCCGGGGGCAGGAGCACGAGGGTGCCGCCCCCGAAGAGCGTCGAGAACGCGCCCCACTGCGCGCTGACGTGTACGAGCGGCGGCGCGGACAACATGACGATGCCGACCTCGGGGAGGCGCTCGACCAGTTCGTCCGGAGTCGCGATCGGACCGAGCGCGGTGGTGGGGTCGCCCCCTCCCATCGCGGCGAAGAAGATGTCTTCGTGACGCCACAGGACTCCCTTGGGGAGGCCCGTGGTTCCTCCGGTGTAGGCGAGGTACAGATCGTCGCCGGAACGATTGGGTTCGGCGGCCAACCCGGTCGCCGATTCGAGGACGCTTTCGTACTCGGCCTCTCCGGTGCCGATGATCGAAGGAGAGACCCCGACGGCGAGGACATGGGCGATGCGGTCGGTAGTGCGGGCTTTCGCCTCGCGAACGGCGGGGAGTAGATCGGCGTCCACCATCAAGGCCGTGATCTCCGAGTCGGCATACAGATGGGCGAGCTCATCGGCGACGTAGCGGTAGTTGATGTTCACCGGGACGGCGCGCAGCTTGAACGCCGCGAGCATGCCTTCGACGTATTCGGTGCCGTTGCGGAGCTGGAGTCCCAGCAAGGAACCGGGACCGAGGCCGCGGTCGGACAGTGCGCCGGCGAGGTGGTTGGCGCGGTCGTCGAGTTCGGCGTAGGTGAGGCGGCGCGCGGGGGTGACCATCGCAGTGCGGTCGGGAATGGTCCGGGCCACGCGTTCGAACAGGCTGGAGAGGTTGTAGGTCACTGGGGAGATCGTTCCGCGTCGCGGGCAGGCTGTCTACCGACCAAAGGCCCGACCTGATGCAGTCGTCCCGCGTCGGACCGTGCTATCCGAGGATCGGGCGGCGGCGCTCGGCGGCGAGCCGGTCCAACATGCCCTGCATCGTGTCGGTGATCTCCTGGTAGCACTCGCGGACGATCGCGTCGTCCTTGGCGGCCTCGGGTCCGTACCGGGACGGCCAATCGATCGGTTCGCCCAACTCGACCGTGATCTTGGCCGGGAGCGGCCAGGTCGGGATCCCGCCGGGGACGACGCCGAACGGTGGGCCGAACACGATCGGCATCACCTTGATGCGGAACATGCGATCCAGTCGCAGCAGCTTGGCGATTCGCTCGCCCCGGCTCAGCACGACGACCGTCTCGTGGGCACCGACCGATACCGCGGGGACGACCGGTACCTGCGTGCGCAGTGCGAGACGCACGAAGCCGAGCCGCTCGCCGAAGTCGATCCGGTTCCGTTGCGGCCAGGGGCGGAAGACGTCGTAGTCGCCGCCGGGGTAGTCGATCAGGATTCCGCCTCCGCGCAGCGCTGCTTCGGCCTCGACTGGCCCAGCCTCGAGCGCGCCTGCCCGCTTCATCACCGGGCCGACGCCCGGAAGGGCGAGGAAGAAGGAGTGGAACAGCGCGTACACGGGTTCGTCCTCGGTGCGGGTACGCCACCACGCAGTCAACAGCACCGGAAGATCCGGAGGCATCTGGCCGCCCGAGTGGTTCCCGACGACTAGAAACGGTCCGCGTTCGGGAAGCCGTTCGAAGCCTCGCACCTCGGAACGGAAATACGACGCGTAGCGTTCGAGCACCGGTCGGATGGTCCGGAGGAACCCAGGATCGCGCAGTGCCCCCACGGGTTCGGCGGCGGTGCCTTCGGGGATCGCCACGCTCGGGCTCTAATTCCCGAAGTCCCAGCCGATACCCCGGCTGAACTGGGCGAGGACGTTCTTGGCGATGAGGATGCGATGGACCTCGTCGGGCCCGTCGGCGAGGCGCAACGT
>JAENVU010000173.1 GCA_016650415.1 Acidimicrobiia bacterium | reverse complement strand
GGAGGTGCAGGCGTCGGTCCACCGAGACGTCCCCTGGGTGCTGACCTACCTCGAGAACTGGCACATCGTGTTCTGGCACGGCTCGACCCACTCGCCGATGTCGCACACGTGGTCACTCGCGGTCGAGGAACAGTGGTACTTGCTGTGGCCGATTGCGGTGTGGGCGGCGCTTCGTCACGTGCGGGGCCGGGTGCGCGGTCTCGTGTCCTGGGCGGTGGGTCTGACCCTCGCCAGCGCGCTGCTCACGTTTCTCCTCCGCAACGAGGTGAGCTACCGCATCTTCTACTCAACCGATACGCGCGCGCAGCAGCTGCTCGTCGGTGCAGCCCTCGGTCTCTGGACGGCCTCGGCCGTGAAGGATCCGGAACGTCCGGTGACCCCGTTGCTGAATGTCCTCGGGGTGCTTGGTCTCGCGGCCATCGGCGGGGTCGCGGCGCTGGTGTCCGAACACCCCGTCGTGGTCGGAGGGTCGCTACCTCGCGCTTGCGGTCCTCGTCGCGGGCGTCATCCACGTCGCGACGCGCTCGCACAGCTGGATCGGGACGGTCTTGGGGATACCACCACTCGTCTGGATCGGCCGGCTGTCGTACGGGCTCTATCTCTTCCATCTACCCATCTACTCCTGGCTCGACGAACCGAGAACCGGAATGACGGGATGGGCGCTCTTCGGAGTGCGGATGGTGGTCACGACCGCGGTGGCGACCGCGTCGTACTTCGTGATCGAACAACCGATCCGGCGAAGTGGACGGGTGCGGCTGCGCGTGCTGTTCAGCGGCGCCGCGGTGATGGTCGGAGTGGTCGTGGCGACGTCGGTCGGGCTCGCGACGCCCATCGGACCGCCCCGTTCGGACGTGCTGGCGTATGCACTGGGTACCGCGAGTGCCTCGACTCCGGTGAAGGCCCGTCGGGTGCTCGTCGTCGGCGGCTCCGCGGCGTGGATGCTCGGAGCCCGTCAACCCAGTCCCTACCTACGCGACGGTGTTCAGGGAATGGCAGTGGGGACGATCGGGTGTGGTCTGACCTCAAGGGAGCTTCGATGCGCGAACGTGAGCGGTGACGTTCCCGCGCTCCACGCGGCGTTCCGGCCGCGATGGCTCGTGCTGGTTCCGGAAGTCGTCGACTTCACTGCGTTCGCCACGCCAACCACGGCGCGTGCGGCCGAGCGGCACCTCGGTCAGTCGCTGCGTGGTGCCGGCGTCGGCCGCGGTTCGCGCGGCAGCCCGAGCGTCCGTTCGCCGATGACGTTCCGTTGGATCTCGTTGGTGCCCGCCCAGATCGAACTCGCCTGGTAGTAGAGCCACGACCGTTGCCAGCGACCGTCGCCGGGATTCTCGGCGGCGTCACCCCAGAGTGGGGCGGCGGGGCCGATGACGGCCATGACCGTGTCGTGGAATCGCTTGCTCATCTCCGACCACCACAACTTGTTGATGCTGCCGACCGGACCGGGTTCCGCGCCTTTGGCGGTTCGCGACACCGAGCGCCAGTTGTGGAGCCGGAACAATTGGAGCTCCGCGAAGGCCTCGGCGAGCCGAGGTCCGATCCGCGGGTCGTCCCAGGCGCCGTTCTCGTGCGCGAGCTGGAGAAGCTCGTCGAGGAGTTGCGCGTGGATCACGAGTTGGCGCGGGTTGACGCCCCGTTCGTGGGTCAGGGTCGAGTTGGCGATGCGCCACCCTTCGTGCTCGGGGCCGATGATCCGATCCTCGGGCACGAACACGCCGTCGAAGAAGACCTCGTTGAACTCGGACTCGTCGGTGATCTGGCGCAGCGGACGGATCTCGACGCCCGCGGCACGCATGTCGATGACGAAGTACGAGATGCCTGCTTGGGGTCGGGCATCAGGGTCGGTGCGGGCCAGACATACCCCCCAGTCGGCGAACTGGGCGTAGCTGGTCCATACCTTCTGGCCGTTGAGTTGCCAGCCGCCGTCGACGCGGGTGGCCCGAGTCGTGAGCGAACCGAGATCGCTCCCGGCGCCCGGTTCGCTGAACAGCTGACACCAGATTTCGCCCGCCGAGAGGATGGTGCCCAACCATCGCTCGCGTTGTTCGGCGGTGCCGTGGGCGAGGATCGTCGGGCCGACCAGGTTCACTCCGATGCGGCCGACCAGTTCCGGGGCGCGGGCGCGCGCGAGTTCTTCGGTGACGATGTAGTGCCCGATGGGGCCGGCGTCTCGGCCGCCGTAGACCTCAGGCCATGCGACGCCGACCCAGCG
>JAENVU010000172.1 GCA_016650415.1 Acidimicrobiia bacterium | reverse complement strand
TTGCCGCACTGTTCGCAATGGTCTCGCCGCGGCTGGCGATCTTCTTCGTCTGGGCGTTCACGGATCGGATGACCGTTGCCTTCGATCACGCGTGGATGGGGATCATCGGCTTCTTCTTCCTGCCCTGGACCACGCTGGCCTGGTCGTTCTGTTACGCCCCGGTCCGTGGCGTGCGCGGATTCGGATGGTTCATCGTGATCCTGGCCCTCCTGACCGACCTGGGTGTCTGGAGCGGGAGTTCCCAAGCCCGGAAGCGCCAGGACGCCTGACTCACCGAACACGTACCTCGGAGCTACGACGCGAGGTAGAACAGCGCCGCGACTCGAGCGATTGTGAGCGACACGTTCCAACCGGCGACGTCGACGATTCTCCCGGCTTCGAAGTCGGCAGTCGCGGCATCGCGCAGATGACGACGGAGCTGGTCGGGCTTGGTCGTGGTGAGCCACGAGGCGCTTGCACCCGCCGGGCGCACGTCTCGCTCGACGGTTGCCGCGTTGTCGCCGATTTCGCGCCGCTGGATCGCGTGCCGACCGAGCGACACCATCGCGGCACGATCGGGAAAGACCGACGTGAGCCGGCCGAGTTCGACGTTCGATTGCGAGCCGGGATCACAGGCCGCGACCACGACGGCGAGCGAGAGGCCACCTACCGCGGCAACGAAGGCGCGCCGGCTGATCGGCTCGGTCACGGCGCCAGCCTCGCCACGATCTCGTCGCGGAGCCGCAGGGTCAGGGCCACGATGGTGAGCGTGGGATTGCTGAAGCCCACCGTCGGGAAGACCGAACTGGAGGCGATGTAGAGGTTGTCGATGCCGTGCACCTTGAGGTCGCGGTCGACGACGCCCCGGGTGGGATCGTCGGCCATCCGCGTCGTGCCCATCAGGTGGCAGCCGACGAGGAACGCATTGTCGACCTGTTCCGTGTATTCCGGGGCGATCCGCAGCTGCCCTTCTCCGGTACGCCCGAGTTCCTGGGCGAGAATCTCGAGGGTGCGCCGAATGCTCGCGTCGTCCGAGGCCGATCGGGTGTAGCGCAGGTCGAGGCGTCGTTGCCCGAGCGCGTCGCGCTCGTCTCCGAGGACGACCCGACTCGACCGGTTGGGCTTCGGCTCGGCGCGGATGAAGACGTCGACCGCGTGGGACTTGCCTCCGTACAGCGCGCGCTGGACGGTGCCGACCTGTGCCGCGGTCACGCCGGTCGCCTTGTCGACGAGCGGTGCGACGCCCTTGGTGGTGTCGTCGATGCCGACCGCGACGGCCAGCAGTTGTTCGCGTTCGAGGACTTCGGGGGTGAGCGCCATGAGCGCACGCCTCGAGGCGAACAGGCTCAGCTTGCCGCCCAGGAAGGCCGTCGGCAGGGTCGCGATTTCGGCGGTTCCGACCGAGCCCTCGCGATGGTCCATGAAGTACCGACCGACGAGATCGTGATCGTTGCCCAACCCCTTCGGCCGGGTGGTGTCGGACAGCAACAGGAGTCGCGGAACGTCGAGTCCGCCCACGGCGACGACGACGATGCGGCCGGTGACGCGGAAGCGGTTGCCGCTGAGCGTCCCGACCCGCACGCCGGTCACGAGTTGGGCGCTGTCATTGGTTTCCAACTCGAGCGCATTGGCGTGGAGCAGCGTCACGACCCGTTCGGCCCGCTTGAGGTCGGCGCGATATCTCGTTCCGAACCGGGTCGGTGGGCTGAGCCGGAACATCGCCCCTTCGACGACATCGCCGTCGAGCAGCGGCGGCACGCCTTCGTCCTTCAGTTCTTGCCGCCAGTAGTCCCAACCCCACTGCCAGCCGGTCGGTTCGGTCGGGAGTTCGACGACTCCGGCGGCCTGCTCGTAGTAGGGGTCCAGGGTCGTGCGGTCGATGGGCCAGCCCTGATCGTCCACCCACGGCCGACGGGAGAAGACCCAGGGGTCGAGTGGCCGGCACCATCCGCCCCAGTGGTTGGTCGTCCCGCCGAAGAAGCGCAGGCGGCAGAAATCGACGGGGTACGGCTCGCCCGAGTCGAGGCCGTGCCTGAGATCGTCGGTCTTGGCTTCTTCCTCGAGGCCGCCACTCTCGAGGAGGAGGACTCGGAGGTTGGTGTCCGAGAGGGCACGCGCCAAGGTGATGCCGGCGGCACCGGCACCGACGATGACGACGTCGGCTTCCATCGTGCTGTCGCGCGGAACCGACCGAGCGTCCTCGAACATCGGATGACCCTATTCCGGTGTCTTCCAGTCCCCGCCGCGGCGGGGAGCCAGGGGCGTTGCCGTGCCCGGGGGGGGATTTGAACCCCCACGCTCTTGCGAGCAGCGGATTTTGAGTCCGCCGTGTCTGCCATTCCACCACCCGGGCGTGGAAGCCCCATGTTGGCACCTCGGACTGCCGGATTCGGGCACTAAGCTCCCGGATCTCCTCGGGCGAAGGAAGAGTTGGATGGTCGTCGCGGTGTTGCTCGGTATCGTCGCATTGCTGGCAGTGCTCGCAATCGTGTTGATCCCGCGCAACGGGAAGCCCGATGACGGCCCGCTCCCGGTCGACCTCGAGACCCGGCTCCTCCTGGGCGAGGATCCCGACACCGACGCCGA
>JAENVU010000171.1 GCA_016650415.1 Acidimicrobiia bacterium | reverse complement strand
TTCGGCGGATCGAACTCGTCGGGCTGATGCCCGCGTCCGAGTTCCGACGCTGCTCGGCCGAGTTTCTGGCCTGGGCAGGCCTGACCGAGGCCGCGACGGTCGAGGCGCGGGCGCGCTAGACGCCGACTTTCGAGGTCAGGCCGTTGCCGACGCCGCGGCCCGGCGGGCCAAGGCGCGTTGGCGACGCAAGCGGCGACGCTCACGTTCGCTCAGACCGCCCCAGATGCCGAACTTCTCGCCGTTCACCAGCGCGTACTCGAGGCAATCGACCCGCACTTCGCAGTTCGAACACACCGACTTCGCTTCACGGGTCGATGCGCCTCGCTCGGGAAAGAACAAATCGGGATCGACCCCGAGACAGTTCGCCCGCTCCTGCCAACGCTTGTCTCCCGCTTGGCTCCCTTGAACATGAGCCACGATCATTTCCCTCACCGGCGGTCCCCTTCCGATTCGACGCCGATGGCACGTAATGACGCCCGTGGAATTACAACGTTGTTACTTTGACAGCACAAAGCGGCCAATGCAAGCGGAAGATCATATTTCTGCCCGAGATTCCGGCGCGATCGCCGTGGGACCGCTCGCCGATCGCGCTCAGACCCGAGCGCGCGCCGTCGCCAGAATCGAGCGGATGACCTCGACCAGGTCGTCGGGCTCGAAGGGTTTGGTGACGTATTCGTCGGCGCCGAGCTCGGTCGCTCGCGCCCGATCGGACTCACCGGATTTCGCCGAGCACACGACCACCGCCGGCCGCGTCGGCCGTCCACCCAACTCCGCGAGCACGAACCAACCGTCGAGCACCGGCATCATGATGTCGAGCACGACGAGATCCGGGCGCTCGTCGTCGACGCGCCGCAAGGCGGTCTCACCGTCGGCCGCGAGCAGCGGATCGAAACCCTCCGCCTCGAGGATCATGCGCAGCGTCAGCAGCACATCGGGCTCGTCGTCGACAATCAAGATCTTCGGCCGATCAGACATGCAACGCCTCCGGTCGTGACTCCGCCATGAAGCTGGTCCGCAGCGCGACTCGAAATGCCGCGCCCCCGCCCGGAGCGTCTTCCACCCACACCTTCCCGCCGCAGGACTCCACGAGTCCTCGCACGATGGAAAGACCCAATCCCATACCGGGCTTCGTCCCGTTGGGATCGACTCGATAGAACCGTTCGAACACGCGGTCGCGCTCGTCGGGAGGCACTCCCGGCCCGTGGTCGGTCACCGACATGACCACGGCATCGTCGGTGATCTGTACCGAGACGCGGATCGGCGCACCGCCGTACTTGTGGGCGTTCTCGATCAGGTTCGTGAGCACCCGCTGCAGCGCCTCGGGCTCCGCTCGGACCGCACAGGTCCGTGGCAGGTCGAGTTCGACCGGCCGACCCGCAACCTGGGAATCGAGGGCCGTGAGTTGCACGAGCGCACACAAGTCGATCTGCTGCATCGTCGGGCGATTGGCATTCTCCTGCATGCGGGCCGCGACCAACATCTCCTCGACCATCGCCTGGAGCCGCCCCGATTGACGATCGACCACGTCGAGGAGTTCCTCGCGTTGGCCCGGTTGGTCGGTCCGCCGCGACGCGGCAACGGCTCCCCGGATCGACGTGATCGGCGTCCGTAACTCGTGGCTGACCGACGCCACGAACTGCGACTTCATCCGATCGGACTCGAGCAGCTTGGCCACGTTGGCGCGCTCCGCTTCGTAGAGCCCCGCCTTGGCAATCGCGGCGGCCACCGGCTCGGCGAACAGGCTGAGGACCGACAGATCCTCGGGTTGGAACTCGACGCTCTTGGGCGCCAACACATTCAGGACCCCGAGGAGCTGACCGCGGTTCACGAGCGGCACACACATGGCGCCGCCGATCTCGACGTCGGGCTCGATGGCCCCACTGAGTTCCGCGGCGGCCAGCTCGGTCGTGACCAGCAGCGGCTCACGGCTCTTGGCGACGCGACCGACCATCGATTCGCCCAGGCGAACCCGCGCGTCACGAACGGTGCCCTCGCCGCGGACCGCGACCACTCGGAGCACGCTCTGATCTTCGAGCAGCATCACGGACCCGCCCACCGATCCGAGCAGCTCGAGCGCGTTCGCCAGGATCGCGTCGAGGACCTCGTCGAGGTCGAGGACCGAGTTGAGCGCCTTGCCCGCGTTGAACAGCGCAGTGTTCATCTGCAACTGCTGCGCCATCGTGTTACTGAGCATTCGCTCGTCGACCAGGAGCCGCGACAGGCGGTGAAGGTGGACTTCCTTCTCGACTGCGTAGATGCAGAACCCGACCGCGAGCACGCTGACTCCACCGGCGAGGATCCACGGATCACCCGTGATCCAGCTGGTCTGTCCGGTCGCGCCCGAGACCGCAAGGGACGCGAGCCCGATGCCGATCATGATGATGATCGTCAGCGACCACAGCTGGAGGCGGCGACGTTCGACCATCTCGATCGACGGCGCGTGCTCGTTGAGACCCGCGACCCGGGCCTCGTGACGAATGCGCTGACTGATCTCTACGGGGAGCTGGTCCATGGCACCTCTCGGGTATCGACCCTCTTTCGACCTCGAAACGGGGCGCCTTGAGCCCTTGGGGGCGGTATCGCAGGATTCCCCGCGGGAGTGATCTCCGAGCGGTGGGGCTACCCCTCGGTCAGGGCCGCGTAGGGCGGCGCCGGGTTGTATTCCATGGCC
>JAENVU010000170.1 GCA_016650415.1 Acidimicrobiia bacterium | reverse complement strand
GGCGCCGCCCAGGGCGCGGCCAACACGTTCCAACTCAGCACCTCCAACGGCATGAGGGCAGGATTTCACATCAGGGTCGGGCCGCGTCCACGAGTGGGCCGTGCGCCGAACCGCGCCGTTCCGGGTAGTTCGTCCGGGAACCACCATTAGCGGATGCTGCGAGCCGGGGAGGCCCTCGCGCGGCCCCATCGGGGTGCGCGCGTCCTACGACGAACCGCGATGGTCGCCATCGTCGCGGTGGCCTCCGCGTGTGGAGTCGGCAGTTGGACGGTCAACCCCACGCCGTCGCCGGTCCGAGCCGTCCATGCCGCACTCCTCAAGAACGGCAACGTCCTGCTGATCCAGGGATCGGGCAACGATCCGAACCTGTTCGCGGCCGGCACGTTCAAGACCACGGAATGGAATCCGGTCCAGAACACGTTCCGATCGGTTTCGACCCCGTACGACATGTTCTGTTCCGGCCACGCGGCGTTGCCGGATGGCAGCCTGCTCGTGGCGGGCGGCACCGCGGCCTACCCGGACTCGGCAACCGGCCTCGACTACCGAGGTTCGAACCACGCCTACAAGTACGACGTCGCGACCCACAAGTACGTCGCCGTCCCCGATCTCACCGAGGGCCACTGGTACCCGACCCTCGTCAATCGCGGCGACGGCACCATCGTCATGGTGAGTGGGCTCGACCAGAACGCCGCCCTCAAGAGCAACGCGCAGATCTTCGACTCGACGGCCGCCGGCGGCGCGGGCGCGTGGTCATCCCAGTTCACAACCGCGAGTTTCTTCCCGCCGTACCCGGCGCTGCATCTGATGGCCGACGGCCGCTATCTCTTCAGTGGGGTGTCGACGTTCGGCGATGGGAGTGACGACGCCGGCATCTGGGATGCCACCGCGAACACGTTCACGTCGGTACCGGGGCTCCCCGATCGGTACCAGCGCGACATGGGCGCCTCGGTCATGCTGCCGCCTGCGCAGAGTCAACGCGTGATGGTGATGGGCGGCGGCAGCCACCCGAAGCCGGAGGTCGTCGCAACTGCGAGTACCGCGATCATCGACCTGTCGACACCATCACCCAGCTTCACCGCCGGCCCCGATTTGGCGGAGTCCAAGCAATACGTGAGCGCGGTGATTCTCCCCGATCGCACCGTGCTCCAGAGCGGCGGTAGCAACGAGAGCTACCTCGACCGGGACCTCCCCAGCTTCAAGTACCGCTACACCGCACAGATCTTCCATCCCGACACCGGAGCGTGGGAGACGGCCAAGAGTTCGACCGTCGGCCGCACGTACCACTCCGAAGCGCTGCTGCTTCCCGATGGTCGCGTCGCGACCTTCGGTGGCAACGCATCCGACGCCGGCGATCCGTTCGAGATGCGCATCGAGCTCTACACGCCGGAGTACATGACCAAGACGCGTCCGGTCCTCACCGTCGGCACCGCCGCGCGCTCGTTCGCAAGGGGTGGAACCACCACGTTCACCGCCGACCAGCCGCTCAAGTGGGTCCACATCGTGCGGCCGGGCTCTGCGACCCACAGCAACGATCCCGATCAGCGACTCGTCGACATGCCCTTCACCCAAACCGGTTCGAGCGTCACCGCAACCCTCGACCCCAACCCGAACCTCACGCCACCGGGTTGGTACATGCTCTTCGGCGTCGACACGGCCGGCACCCCCAGCGTTGCCACCTGGGTGCACGTCACCTGATCGGGATCAGCCCCATCTCGACGACGGTCGATTCACCGGTCGGCCCCGGCCCGACCGGTGAGCAGGCGCCACGGTCGCCGCACTGCCCGGGCCGGCTTCGACGGGCCCGCCAGCCACGCGCCCACCCAGGCGAGCACTCCGATGACGAGTATCGCGCGCATCCCCCGTTCGAGGAAGCGGGTGACGGTGTCGAAGATCGCGGCGGCGGCCGCTGAGCTCTGCACCGTGTCCGGGAGATGATCCAGATAGGTCGAGCGCGCGAACCCATACCCGATGAGAGTCACGGCCATCGCCACCGTGACTCCGACGCCGACGCGCAACACCGCACGTCGGCGCTTGGGGGCGATGACCACGGCCGCCGCGAACACCAGCAGCGTGATCAGGGGCAGCACCCATGCCAGCCGGTCGAGGAGCCGGGCGTAACTCTGCACCGACTTCAGATCATCCGATGCGATCAACACGAACTTCACGTTGAGCCGCGAGACGTCGAGAGTCTTCGGGACAGTGACGCCGAGATCGCCGAGTTTCCTGGCGACATCCTCGGCGAGAGAGCCGAGGTCCAGCACGACCCGACCGTCATTGGTCGTGACTGCGCCGTTCTCGCGACCGGTGAGGGCGACGACGATCTGGTCGTGAGCGCGCCGGTTGGCGAACCGCCAGACCTGGTCGAATTTTTCGGACTCGAGCAGACGCACGGTGATGTCGCGTACCAACTGTTCGGCGCCGGCCGCGATCGGGGTGGCGAGGGAACGGGCCCGTTGCGGCAACGCGCTCTGCGCTCGCGTCTGCAGATCGAGCGCGTCGACAACTTCGGAACCGACGCGTGTCGCTACCGCGTCGCGCACTGCCGGATTCCTGGAAAGAGGCGCGACGGTGTCGACATATCGATCCGAATCGAGCACGAGATTGCGCACCCAGACGGTCACGCCCGCCAACGGAAGGAGGATGGATGCCAGCACGATGAGCGCGATGGAGGTGCTCGCCCGCCCACGGTGACGAGACGATGAGGTGGCTTCCGCCTCGGCGCTGACCACTGTCATGTATGACAATCCTTCCGCGTTCGTTGCGCGCGCCACCCGGCGCCGGAGCATACGACTGACGCGCGGAGTCGGATCCCCGTGCTCGAGCGTCGTGAGGATCACGGAGCTGAAGTCCACGAAGTTGACCGGGGCGTTCGTCAACCAGTGGCACGACCCTTCGGCGGGCCTGCAAGAATCACCCCCGATGCCCGACCTCACGACGCACAGTGTCCGCGTGCGCACGGTCTCCCAGCGCGAACAAGCCCCTGCGACCATCTCGGCCGCCGCGCAACGTGCATCGGACCTCGGCCTCGGTGCGGTCACGCTCTCGACCAAGGCGATCGGGGATCTGCTCGACCGCTACTGGCCGGGCGAAGGTCCACCGAACCGCGCCAACCCCTCCATCGCCCGACGACTCGCCCGCGCGGCCACAGGCATGGCGCTGGTCACCGAGAGACGCGTGTTTGCCACCGGAACGGCGGTCGAGCAGGGGGCACAGCGTGCCCTCGAAACCGCTCGCCGCGTCCCGCTCATCCGTGATGTCCTCGTTGGCATCGATGCCTCGCTCGACCGGTGGGCCGGACACGCCGACATCGAAACCGCTCGCCGCGAGCAGGCCGTGAGTGCCTTCGTCATCCAGCTGGTGCCCGCCATCATCGACGGAGTGCTCGAGCGGATCGACATCAATTCGGTCCTGGACCGGGTGGACCTCGATCGACTCCTCGACCAGGTCGACATCGACCGCCTCCTGGAACACATCGATATCGATCGGATGATGAGCCGAATCGATCTCGACGCCCTCATGCAGCGCATCGAACTCGGGCCGATCGTGTCCGACGTCCTCGACGACGTCGACATCGGGGGCATCGTGCGGGAGTCCACCGGATCCATCACGGGCGACGCGGTGGACAGTGCTCGCCTCACCGCGATGCGGCTCGACGGCTTCGTCGGGCGAGTCGCCGACCGAATCCTCCTTCGCGGGGGAACCGACCGGAACCCGGCATCGAACCCCGCACCGAACCCCAACGAAGCCGAAACCTGATGGCCCGAACGATCCGCAACGATCAGGCGGCCGCATTGCAGGGGGGCCGGGCCGGGTTCGTGTCCCGGGTGATCGCGGACGCCATCGACCTGGTGGTCGTCGAGGTGATCTTCCTCGCGATCCTGCTCGGAGTCGGAACCGTCCGGTTCCTCCTCACCCGCCGCAACTTCAGCGTCGCCGCTCCGGACCTCTGGGTGACCGCGGTCGCGCAGTGGTTGATCCTCGTGATCTACCTCACCACCACGTGGAGCAGCACCGGCCGGTCGGTCGGGAAGAGCGTCCTCGGGCTTCGAGTCCTCGACCGCGCCGGCCGACAGCTCACCACATTGCGGGCGTTCCTCCGCGCCGTGTTCTGCGCGGTGTTCTACCCGACCCTGCTGTGGATCTTCGTCAGCCGCCGCAACGCCGCCCTCCACGACATCCTGCTCGGCACCCAGGTTCGGTACGACTGGACGACCACCCACGTTGTCCCGCCGCCCACCTGAACCACGCAGGAGTTGCGGCGCGGCTTCGATGCATGGGCGGACCGGCCTCCCTACACTCGCCGACCATGACGTTGCCCGAACACGGACTCACCACCGACGAGATCGTCGCGGCCCTCACCGCCAAGCGCGCCCAGGACGTTCGCTGGCAGGAAGGGCGGACGTTCGGCATGGTCTACGACGCCGGTGCGCGCACTCACGAGGCCGCGGCGGCCGCTGCCCTGATGTTCCTCCACGAAAACGCGCTCAACACCTCGGCGTTCCCGAGCCTCGGTCAGATCCAATCCGAAGTGGTCGGC
>JAENVU010000169.1 GCA_016650415.1 Acidimicrobiia bacterium | reverse complement strand
GAAGGTGATGACGCCGGCCTCTTGCAGGTCGTGAAAGCCGTAGGCCAACACGCCCGCGGCGACGAAGATGAGGGCCGCGCCGGTCCAGGTGAAGAACCGTGCGAGGTCGATGGCGACCGCACGGCGGTAGATGAGGTAGCCAAGCACGACGGCACTCAGCAGGCCGAGGATCGCGCCGGTCAGCGGTGCCAACGACGAGCCCGTCGCCTGCGCGTTCGCCCAGAGGAACAGCGCGGTCTCGAGCCCTTCCCTCGCGACCGCGATGAACGCCGTCGCCACGAGTGCGCCCGTCCCCATCGCGAGCGCGGCGTCGAGGCGGCCGTGGAGTTCGTGGCGCATCGACTGCGCGGCTCGCCGCATCCAGAACACCATCCAGGTGACGAAGCCCACGGCCAGGATCGACATGAAGCCGGCGAAGGCCTCCTGAGCTTGGAAGCTGAGCGAGTTCGAGGTGTAGGTGAGGATCGCACCGAACAGGAGACTGATGGCGACCGCCCCGCCGACACCGATCCAGATCGGACCGAGCCGGTCACGACGGTCCGTCTTCACCAGGTACGCGACGAGGATGCCGACGACGAGCGCCGCTTCCAGCCCTTCGCGCAGCCCGATGAGGAAGTTGGAGAACACGTCGTACCTTCTCGGCGTGAGTAAGTTAGGTAGACCTTACTTTACCGAGTCGGGCGTTCGGGAGTCAATCCGTCGGGCGCCGAATGACGCGATCGGCCCACCCCTGTAGGCCGATTACCCGCCGGCGACCGCGGGAACGATGCTCACCACGTCGCCATCGGCCACGACGGTGTCGATCCCGTCGAGGAAGCGAATGTCCTCTTCGGCCACGAAGACGTTGACGAATCGGCGCAACTCGCCACCGTCGTCGAACAGCCGGCCCCGGAATCCGGGATGGGCGGCGTCGAGCGCGGCGAGCACGTCGGCGAGGGGTCCCGGCTCCAATGCGACCTCGGCCGCGCCACCGCACAGCTCACGCAACTGGGTGGGGATTCGAACAGTGATGGTCATGACGGGCCTTCCTGGCCTGGGGCCGGGGTGAGCGAATCGCCGGGCGATTCACGGGACAGCGATCGTGCGGTCGCACTGTTTCCTAGGACAACAGATCCTCAGGGTCGAACGCTTCGTGGAATGCATCGAGGTTGGGAGCAATCGTGGCGGTCGGGCCCACCGTGGGCACGACCGCGTCCAGGGTCTTCAACCCATGACCGGTGATATAGGCCACGACGCGCTCGTCCGGCCGGATGACTCCATCGGCGGCGAGCCGTTTCAGGGTCGCGATCGTCACCCCTCCCGCAGTCTCGGCGAAGATGCCTTCGGTCCGGGCGAGCAGTTTGATCGCATCGACGATCTCGTCGTCGGTCACCGCCGCGAACCCCCCACCGGTGGTGCGCACCGCGTCGAGCGCGAAATACCCATCCGCCGGATTCCCGATGGCCAGTGACTTCGCGATGGTGTCCGGCTTGACCGGCTTGATCGTGTCGGACTCGCCGAGCCACGCCGTCGCCACCGGCGAACACCCCTGGGCCTGCGCGCCACTCACTCGCACGGAGGGCTCCTCGTCGAGCAGGCCGACCTTGTAGAGCTCGTCGAAACCCTTGCGGATCTTGGTGAGCAGGGAACCGCTCGCGACCGGCACGACCACGTGATCCGGGGTCTGCCACCCGAGCTGTTCGGCGGTTTCGAAGGCCAAGGTCTTCGAGCCTTCGGCGTAGAACGTGCGCAGGTTCACGTTGACGAACGCCCACGGGTAGGTGCCGGCGAGCTCGGCGCAGAGCCGGTTGACGTCGTCGTAATTCCCGTCGATCGCGACGACGTTGCCGCCGTAGACCGCGGTCGTGACGATCTTGCCCTGCTCCAGGTTGGCCGGGACGAAGACGAACGATCGCAGACCCGCGTGGGCCGCGTGCGCAGCGACGGCGTTCGCGAGGTTGCCGGTGGACGCGCACGCCGCGACCTTGAACCCGAACGACAAGGCCTTGCTCAACGCGACCGCGGTGACCCGGTCCTTGAACGAGTTGGTCGGGTTGGTCGTGTCGTTCTTGATCCACACCTCGCCGAGTCCGAGTTCGGCCGCGAGTCGATCGGCGCGCACCAAGGGCGTGAAGCCGGCACCGAGGTCCACCGCGGGATCCCGTTCCACCGGCAGGAAGTCGG
>JAENVU010000168.1 GCA_016650415.1 Acidimicrobiia bacterium | reverse complement strand
GCGAATACGGCCCAGTGGTCACCAACCGCCTGGTACATCATCGGATTGATCCGTTCGAGACCCGACTTCGCGCCCGTGCTGTGTAAGAGGAGCACGGGAGCACCCTCGAACTGTCCGCCGATCCGGCCACCGTTCGCGCGGAACTCGTCGATGATGGTCGAGTTGAAATCGTTGACGCCGTTGGCCATGACTCCCTCTCCGATCTGATGGTGGGAGCAACCGTCCGGCATCCACGCCCATTCCCCAGCGGTTCTACGAGCCGCCGCCCGCGACCACGGTGGTTTCGAACTGGCCGAGGCCGTAGTCGCCGGCGATGGTGGTGCGGTGCATGCAGCGGGTGTGTTCGGGAGCCATGCCCGAGACCGAGTGGAGCACCCGCCAGTTGTCCCAAATGACCATGTCCGTCGGTTGCCACGCATGGAAGTAGCTGAGGTCGGCCGCCGTCGCGACGATCTCGTCGCACACCTCGGCGAGGAGCGCATCACCCTCGGCGTGGTTGCGGTCGACGAGTCCCTTCGCCATCCACGGAGAAACGTGGAGCACCTTCTCGCCGGTGCGGCGAGTCCAGACCGCGGGGTGGAGCGCACGCGGTCGGTCGGCGAACTCGGTCATCACCGCCGCGGCTTCGCGTGACGGTTCCACTTCCACGAAGTCGGCCGGGCGGCCGAAGCGGAGGTTGTCCAGGATGACGTCCATCGCGTAGAGGACCGTCTCGCCCTCGATGCGGTCGCGCAGTGCGGGGGAGAGCGCGCGGTAGAGCGCGATACCGTCGACGAAACCGGTGCGACCACCCTCGGGCGGGCCTTCCACCGAACGCAGCACTCCGGCGCGGTTGAGTTCGTCGTTGTAGCAATGGTCGAAGTGCCACGGCAGCCACTGTGAGAGTTCCACGCCGTTCAGCCGCACCTTGCCGGGTTGATTGGGTTCGTGACGGATCTCGATGACGCCGAGTTCGCCGCCGGCGCGGGGTGTGGCCTTGCTCGGGTGATCCTTCAATGGCCCGAAGACCGTGCTGAGCGCGACCTGCATCTGCGGGTTCGGTTCGACGCCTTCGAACACCAGGAGCCCGTAGGTCTCGAACAGGTCGTTGAGCTGCGCGCGGGTGTCGGGGTCCTGGGTCGCGTCGCGGGTGACGCCGCCGACGCGGGCACCGAAGTTCAGGTCGGCACGGATGGGTTGGACCGTCACGCTCATGATCGGTTCCTCTCGCCAGGTCGGATCATCATTGCGCGTCCCCGAAGATCGTGCGCTCGGACCAGTCGACGAGTTGGGGTACGAGCCTCGGCCAACGGACGAACAGCGATCCCGTCTGTTCGACCTCGGCCCGCCGTTCGTTCCACTCGTCATCACCCCACGGTGGCTCGACCAGCTCCGCGCCCGGCAGTCCGGCGGCGAGCGCTTCGGACGTGGCGCGGGTGTGCGACATGTCGGACGCACCACTGCGGAACACCAGGATCGGCGCGGCGAGACGGGCGATGTCGGCCGCGTCGAGACCGGGAACCAGCGCGTCGTCACACGGGCAGTACGCGACGGCCCAACGGTCCATCACGTCGAGGAACTCGGTGCGGTCCATCGCGAGGATCCGGTCGCGGTTGGCGGGGTTGCGTTCCTGCACTTCGTGCCACTGGTCGAGCGCGGCGACCGCATCCATTCCGCCGTGCCACGCCGCGTCGGCCGAGGGCATGCAGTAGTAGTTGGCGAGCTGGAGCAGGCCGGGGACGCCGCCGCTGATCCACCACATCGCGAGACCGGCGGTGACGTCGGGGTTGCGGGCCGCGGTCAGGAGGGAGACGCGCGCGCCACCGGAACCGCCGGCGATCACCGTCGGTCCGATATCCAGATGGCGCAACAGGGCTGCGAGGGCGTCGGCTTGCACTTCCGATTCGGAGGAGCCGGCGAACACGACCGATGAGGCACCGCAGTTCGGTCGGTCCCAGAGGACCACCTGGTTGCCGTGCTCCGCG
The DNA here is from genome assembly GCA_016650415.1 of Acidimicrobiia bacterium. Taxonomy (GTDB): domain Bacteria; phylum Actinomycetota; class Acidimicrobiia; order IMCC26256; family JAENVU01; genus JAENVU01. Next base: position 545 of record JAENVU010000168.1, on the reverse strand, counting down.
AGGGCGTGGGCCATTTCGGGGAGCCCACCGATGTCCTTGGGAAATCGTCCGCCGGGGGTGAGCACCCAGGGCCGACCCTCGCCGACGAGCTCGTACGCGATCTCGATCCCGTTCAGTTCTGCGACCGGCATGCGTGGCCCCCCTTGTCGGTGGGATCGGGTCTATCAGGCTTCCTCGGAGGAGGTGCAGGCCGAGCCTTCGCCGGCCGCATCTCTCAATCCTGTCACCGGTCCGAGCTCGCACGGTCTGATGGTCCCGTCGGCCGCGGCGACGGTCAAGCGTGCGCTCCCAGCGGTCGATAGCGAGACTGTGCCAGGTACGCCGCGTATCTCGATCATCGTTCCCGCTCATGACGAGGAAGCGCTGCTCGGGCGCGGCTTGGAATCGATCCGCCACGCAATCGCACGCGCGGGCGTGGACGCCGAGATGGTCGTGGTCGCGAACCGCTGCACCGACCGGACCGCGGCCATCGCCGAAGCAAGCGGTGCGATCGTCGTGCACAACGACGACCGGAACATCTCCGCGATTCGCAACGCCGGCGTGGC
>JAENVU010000167.1 GCA_016650415.1 Acidimicrobiia bacterium | reverse complement strand
TAGTGCGGGGACGCGGTGGCGTTGATGCGCCGACTCTTCGCCAACGCGGTACGTGCGACTCGGACGCGGTCCCAGTCGGGTTCACCGGTACGACGAACGAGCGAGTTGTGCGCTTCCCATTCGGCGCCGCAGCCCGCGCAGGTCAGGAGGTACGAGCCACCGGAGTATGCCTCGACATCGATCGGTGTTCCGTCGTAGGGGCAGCGCTGCAAGTTCATCGTTCTTCCATCGACTCCAGCGCCTCGGAACTTGACGTCCGCGACGTTTCCGCAGGTCAGAACGGCAGCCGAGCCACGCTCGCCCGGACCCTCAGCGGGGCCAGTAGACGCCGTGCGCCCGCCGCAGGTGACCGGATCGGATCAACCCGGCGATCGCGACCGCGACGGGACCAGGACCCAGCGCGGTCCGCGAGGTCAACTCGTCGACCGTGGCGGGTTCGCCGCCGAGCGCCTGGAGGAGCGCCTGCTCGTCGAGCGTTCCCGGTTCGCCGGCCCCGCCGGTCAAGTCGGCCGGAGATCGGCGGTTTCCCGGATTGAGGCCCAACACGGCGAGCACGTCATCCGGATCCAGTATCACGTGCGCGGTCCGCAGCAACTCGTTCGTGCCGCGTGCAGAAGGGTTCCGCCGGCTCCCGGGATAGGCGCAGACGTCGACGCCGTATTCGTACGCCTTCTGCGCGGTGATGCGAGCTCCACCGGTCTCGGTGGCTTCGACGACCACGAGCACGTCCGAGAGGGCCGCGATGATCCGGTTGCGGATCGGGAAACGCGACGGGTGGGGGCCGACTCCGTGCGCGTTCTCGCTGAGGAGCATGCCGTGCTCACGCACCCGTTCGTGCAAGCTGGTGTGCCGGCGCGGGTAGACGATGTCGAGGCCGGTTCCGAGGACACCGATCGCGAGCCCACTCGCATCGAGCGCGCCTTCGTGGGCCGAACCGTCGATGCCGATGGCGAGGCCGCTCACCACGGTGACCCCGGCGCGCGCGAGTACGCCGCCGAGTTCGTACGCGTCGGCGCGGCCGTGAGGGGTCGCGGCGCGGGTGCCGACGACCCCGACCCGCGGTCGTTCGAGCGCGTCGGGACGCAGCCCTTCCCCGAAGAGCACCAACGGATGGTCGGCGAGACCGGTGTCGATCGGGAACGAGGGTTCGCGGGCCCGGAAGACGCGGGTGCCGCGCGCGCGGAGGAGGGTCTCGGTCGCCACGAGGTCGAGTTCGCGCTGCCAGCGACGGACGACGGCCTCACGATCCCGGCGCGCCAGCGCATCGACCGCCCGCCCCGACTGGATCGCCCGGACCGCGGCGCGTGGGTCCGGCCAGGCCGTCAGCAGCCGCCGCAGGGTCGCCGGACCGACGGCATGCAGCCCGGCGAGCGCGGCGGCCGCAACCGCGGTGTCGTCGGTCACCGGCGGCGCGCACCCGATCACGAGATCTCCTGCCGCAGTGACGCGGCGAGGATGATGTGCTCGCCGGTGACCTCGGCGCGATCCGCCAGATCGGCGATCGTCCGGGCGACGCGTCGGACGCGGCCCGCACCGCGCCCGGTCAACATTCCGGATTCGACCACCAACTCCCAGGCCTCGCGTGCCTCCGCACTCATCGTCGCGAAGTGCTCGAGCCCGCCCGCCGGTATCTCACGGTTCCACCGCCAGGGACACGACCGGTACCGGTGGCGCTGGCGCTCGACCGCGGCGCGCACCCGCTCGGCCACGCCGGCCGAATCCTCCCCACCCGTGTCCTGGGCCGTCGGACCGGTGATGCGCAGGCGCAGATCGAACCGGTCGAGCAGCGGTGCCGACAGTCGACGTGCGTAGCGCGCCTTCTGGGTTTCCGAGCAGCGGCAGTCGCTCGCCACTCGCCCACACGGACAGGGATTGGTGCATGCGATGAGCACGGACGACGCCGGGAACACCAGGCTCGCACCCTGCCGGGCGATCCGTACCACGCCCTCCTCCAGGGGTTGTCGGAGCGCGTCGAGCGCGATCGGTGGGAACTCGCCGAGCTCGTCGAGGAACAAGACGCCTCGGTGTGATCGGGTGACCTCGCCCGGTCGGGGCCGGCCGGAGCCACCGCCGACCAGGGCCGCAGTGCTGCAGGTGTGGTGGGGGGCCCGGAACGGCCGATCGGTCGCGAGTCGGGTCACCGGGGTTCCACCGCAGACCGATCCGATGCGGGTGACCTCGATCGCCTCCTCGGGATCGAGCGGCGGCAGGATCGTCGCGAGCCGGCGGGCGAGCATCGTCTTGCCACACCCGGGTGGGCCGCTCAGGAGCAGGTGATGGCCGCCGGCCGCGGTGATCTCGAGTGCCAACCGGGCCGTGGCGAGACCCCGGACCTCGGCCAGATCGACGGGATCGTCCGCGAGGTCGAGGTCGGGCAGGGATGCTGGTTCCGGATCGGGCCAGGGCACTTCCCCGTGAAGACACGACCACAACACCGCCAAGGTCGGGGCGCTGCGGACCCGCAGACCCGGCACCAGCGCCGCCTCGTGGGCGTTCGCCTCCGGGACGATCACCGTGTCGATCCCCGCGCGGGCGACGGTGTCGGCCAGCACCAGCGCGCCGGATACCGCGCGGATCGAGCCGTCGAGTCCGAGTTCGCCCAGCACCGCGACTCCCTCGAGCGCCTCGGGCGGGATCTTCCCCTCGCTGACGAGGAGGCCGAGCGCGATGGCGAGTTCGAGCCCGGCCCCGGATTTGCGCAGGGTGGCCGGCGACAGATTGACCGTCATCCG
>JAENVU010000166.1 GCA_016650415.1 Acidimicrobiia bacterium | reverse complement strand
GCACCATCCCGCTCAACGGCGGAATCGCGTGTCAAAACGGCGCGGACGACGAGTGGTTGGCCCCGTTCGGAACACCGGACGGACTCGTCGACTACCCCAACGACCCGCAGTGCACGAGTCCATATGACGCCAACGAGACGCTCGCCGGGTTCCAGGCCCCGGATCCGGTCGAGTTCCCCGGCACCATCGACGCTGGTCTGAACTTCTCGGTGCACTCGAACTTTGCACCGGTGGACCTGGTCGTCACCACGCCGTCGCCGACGCTCGGTGTCTGCGACGGCGACGCGCTCGTCACCAAGGCGTCCACCAGTTTCACCGATCTCGCGGCCCACACCGGCAGTCTCGGAGCGGGCACCATGACGCTCAACCTGCGCCTCGATACTTCGCTCGACATCCGGTGCGATACCAACCTCGGTGCGGGCGTGAACTTCGTACCGTTCGACTTCGACGGCGCCGGCGGCATGGATCCTTGGGGCGGCGCGACGCCCGTGGCGTGCGCGCACAGCATCTCGTCGCTCAATCCCAGTGCAAGCGGAGACGCGGCTCCGGCGAGCGTCTCCAAGGTGCAGGACCCGGCCGTCACGAACCCGATGACCGGGAAGATCCTGAAGCCGGCGTGGATGTTCGGCGACGTGTTCGACGCGGTGCCGCTGGCCACCGCCGATACCCGCTGCGGCTTCTCCAACCTGCTGGTGTTCGGCACGGCGGGCGTGGACAACAGTGCGATGCAGTTCGCGTTCATCTTCGACCAGTTCAGCTACGTGTCCCAGTCCGGGGTCGATGTGAACGTCGGCGACGTGACGGTCAACGAGGGCGATGGTTGTCTCGGCGCGCTCGGGTGTGGCATCCGCGACTGCAAGAACAAGGCCCAGGTCGTCGTGTCGCTCGAGTCGCCGTGCCCGCCCGACTACAAGGCGTTCACGGCGACGAAGCCGAAACTGCTCAAGTTCAAGTACGGGAAGAGCACCGCGAAGTTCACGATCCCGATCGTTCCGGATCAGATCCCCGAGGCACCGGAGACGATCTTCGTCGACGTCGTCTCGGTGTCCGAGGGCCTGTCGATCAACGACGGTGTGGGGATGGTGACCATCGTCGACGACGACAGCGGCGCGGAGCCCGACGGGGGCATCTCGATCGGTGATGCGATCGTCTACGAGACGGGCGAATCCGCGGCCTGCGGTGGTCCACTGAAGTGCAAGGGGACCGCGGTGCTCCCGATCGTTGCGCAGTCACCCGTCGCGAGCGACACGCTGTTGACCTACACGATCAGCAACGGTGAGAACGTGATCGGCGTGTTCAGCGCCGCGGAGGCCGTCAACGGCAAGACCATCGGCGACGACTTCGGGCCGACACTCGTGGTCAAGACCAAGAAGCTCCGAGCCGGGAAGAACGTCCTTCCCCTGGTGATCACCATCTACGGCGACAACACCGACGAGGACGGAACCTTCAGCGGCGAGACGTTCACCGTGCAGATCAGCGGGCCGGGAGTGACCGACGGGATCGGGACGGTACGAATCAACAACGACGATTGAGCACGGCCCGCCGGCCGTGTGACTCGGTTTGGGATCTCCGGCCTGACACACTGAGCGGGTGGCGCTCGATTCACCGTCTGTCGATCTCGACGCGCCATCTGAGCTCCCTCGGGTCCCATTCCCGAGTGCCGCGGATCGGTTGGTCCCGCCGGCCGACCACGACCTCCGGATCCTCTGGCGGTGCCTGTCGGCCGCGGTACTGGTCGCCACCTGTGGGCTGGTCCTCTGGGTGCTCGAACCGAGCCTCCTCCTGCGAAACACGACACCGAACGGTGGCGATCTCGGCGCCCACGTCTGGTTCCCCGCTTACTTGCGGGACCACCTGCTCCCGCACTGGCGCGTCGCCGGCTGGTCGAACGACTGGTTCGGTGGCTTCCCGGCCGGTCAGTTCTACTTCCCGATCCCGGCGTTGGTCACGATCTTCCTCGATGCGTTCTTCCCGTACAACGTCGCACTGAAGATCACGACGGCCATCGGCCCGGTGCTGATGCCCGCGGGCGCCTATGCCTTTGGTCGCGGTCTGCGAATGCGCCGGCCCGGTCCGGAGTTCTTCGCGATCGCGACAGTGTTCTTCCTGTTCTTCAAGGGCATCGCGACGAATGCGGCCGCGGGGACCGCGGACTCCGCAATTCAGTTCAACCAGCGCATCATGGGTGGCACGCTCGTCAGCGCCTTGGCGGGGGAGTACTCGTTCTCGATGGCGCTCACGCTCGCGCTCTTCGCCCTCGGCGCGATCGCCTATTCGGTCCGCACCGGTCGGCGTCGCTGGCTCGCCGCGGTGCTGGTCGCCGCGACGGTGTTGTCCCACGTGGTCGTGGGCATGTTCCTCGGTGTCGGCGCGGTGATCATCGTGGGCCTGGCGCTCACGGTGCGGTATCACCGTCCGTTGCGACTGCTGCGCCGGGCGAGTGCCATCGGGGGCGTCGGAGCGCTCCTCACCGCCTTCTGGTCGCTCCCGCTCGTCACGAGCTTCGCCTACACGGCGAACATGCGATACACGAAGATCACCGAATACAAGGGGTATCTCCTCATCGGTGAGTTCACCTGGATCTACGTCCTGGCGCTGGTCGGCATCGTGTTCATGATCGTGCGCCTGGATCGGGCCGCGCTCACCGTGATGCTCCTGACCCTGACCTTCACCTTGGTGTTCGTCTTCTGGCCCGAACTCGGCGCCTGGAACCTTCGCTTTCTCCCGTTCGCGTACCTGGGTCTGTTCCTCATGGCCGCGGTCGGCGCGTCCGAAACGGTGCGGGTCGCGTGTGGCGAGTTCGCGCGACTGTGGACCGGCCCCGCGCCGCTCGCGAGCGAGGCGTACGACTACTCGGCGACGCACGCCGGCCGCACGTATCGACGGGTGCTGAGTGCCGCGCTCGCGGTCGTGCTATTGGTGGTGATGGTGGTGGGCGTGTGGTTCAACGCCGCCCACAAGGGGTTCATCCCGTTCTGGGTGAAGTGGAACGAGACCGGATACGAGAACCAGGCGACCCCGAACGATCCGCACTGGAAGGAGAACGCGCAGAAGCAATACGCCGACTACCGCGCGCTCATCGACCGGCTCGCGAATCTGCCCCCGGGCCGTTTGCTGTGGGAGGGCGGCCCGCTCCTCGACGCGTACGGCACGCCGCTGTCGTTGATGCTGTTGCCGTACTGGACGAATGGCCGAATCCAGTCGTTCGAAGGCCTGTACTACGAGTCGGCCGCGAGTACCCCCTACGTCTTCATGACCGTGGCACCCCTCTCCGGCGCGGGGAACGCGTCGAATCCCGTGCGCGGGCTCGAATACCGCGGGATCGAGTCCTTCGACATCGGCGTCGAGATGCTGCGAGCGCTCGGCGGTCGGTATTACCTCGCACATTCGGAGACCGCCAAGACCGCCGCCGATGCGAGCTCGGGATTACGACGCATCGCCACGGTTCCGATGCCCACGCACGACCCGGCGGGCCCCGAAGACTGGAACATCTACGAGGTGCGCGATGCGGCACTGGTCGCCCCGCTCACGAACGAGCCGGTGGTGATCACCCCGCGGGCCGGTTCCCAGGCCGAGTGCTTCCACCTCCCGGCCGCGAGCGCGCCGGGACCCGAGCTCGACGACTGGGAATGTGCGGCCGCGGGCTGGTGGTCCGATCCGAACAACTTCACGAATCCCTTGGCCGCGGGTGGGCCGGCGTCGTGGCGACGGGCCACCGCCGATCAGGCAAGTCGGTTTGCGCCGCGGACGCTCCTCGAGAACCGGGTGAGTGACATTCGGGTGACCGACGACCGCATCCGGTTCGATGTCTCGCGTCCCGGCATCCCCGTCGTGGTCCGCACGTCGTACTTCCCGGCGTGGACCGCGCACGGCGCCAAGGGCCCGTGGCGGCTCACTCCGAACTTGATGGTGGTCGTCCCGACCGGCACGCACGTCGACCTGCGGTTCGAGCGCACGACCACCGAGAAGACGGGTGGACTGCTGAGCCTCGGTGGTCTGGCCGGCTTGGTGGGCCTGGTGGTCGTCGACGTTCGCACCCGGCGACGCCGAAACGCGCAGAATCCGCGCATGGATGGTGCGAAAGTCACCGGAGATCCCCCAAACCGGCCTCCGTCGGTCCCGGGGACGACCCCGGATTCCGGAACCGACGAGGCTACGATTGCGGTCCCGCCCTGAGGGCGGTGAGGAGCCCTGAGGCTCGATCGTGGGCGATTCGCTCGACACAATTTTCAAGGCCTATGACGTTCGCGGCGTGTATCCGGACGAACTCGACGAAGGTATTGCCAAAAGGATTGGCAATGCGTTCGTACGGTTCACCGGAGCATCGACCGTGGTGGTCGGCCACGACATGCGCCCCTCGTCGGTGCCGCTGAGTCACGCCTTCATCGAGGGCGCCACCCTCGCCGGTGCGGATGTGGTCAACGTCGGACTGGCATCGACGGACCTCGTGTATTTCGCCGCGGGAACGCTCGATGCGCCCGCCGCGATGTTCACGGCGAGCCACAACCCGGCCCAGTACAACGGCGTCAAGTTGTGTCGTGCCGGTGCCGCGCCGGTCGGCGAGTCGACCGGGCTGACCCAGATCAAGGAAGCCGTTGCTTCGGGGCTGCTGGAACGGGCCGAGGAAAGTGGGCACGTCCGCGAGCAGGACATGCTCGAAGACTTCGCCGCGCACGTTCGCTCGTTCGTGGATGTCAGCGTGTTGCGCCCATTGAAGATCGTCGCGGACACCGCGAACGGCATGGGCGGCCTCGTAGTTCCGAAGGTGTTCGAAGGTCTCGGGTTCGATGTCGAGATCCTCTTCGGCGAACTCGACGGCACGTTCCCGAATCACCCCGCGGACCCGATCCAACTGGAGAACCTGGTCGCACTCCAGGCTCGGGTGCTCGAGACCGGTGCCGACATCGGCCTCGCGTTCGACGGTGATGCCGATCGGGTGTTCCTCGTCGACAACGAGGGCCAGCCGATCTCGGGATCGACGACCACCGCGATCGTCGCCAAGACGATGCTGGCCCGCACGCCGGGAGGCACCGTCGTGCACAACCTGATTTGTTCCAAGGCCGTGCCCGAGGTCGTGCGCGAGTGCGGCGGCGAACCGGTCCGGACGCGGGTCGGCCACTCCTTCATCAAGCAGGTGATGGCCGAGACCGATGCGATCTTCGGTGGCGAGCACTCGGCCCACTACTACTTCCGAGACAACTGGCGCGCGGACTCCGGTTCCATCGCGGCGATGGTCGTGCTCGAAGCGCTGAGCGAGTCGGGCATGGCGCTTTCGGAGCTGCGCAAGCCGTTCGAGCGGTACGCCGCCTCCGGCGAGATCAACACGAAGGTCGGCGACCCGCTGGCCGTCATCGAGGCCGTCGCCGCGCAGTACGCGGATGCGAGTCAAGATCGCCTGGATGGGCTCACCGTCGAACTCGACGACTGGTGGTTCAACCTGCGGCCGAGCAACACCGAGCCGCTGCTGCGCTTGAACCTCGAAGCGGCCGACGCTGCCGCGTGCGAAGCTCACACGAACGAAGTGTTGGCGCTCATTCGAGCCGAGTCCTAGGAGAACCATCGTGGCCCTTGATCCTCAGCTGCTCGAGATCCTCGCGTGCCCGGACGACAAGGGCCCGCTGCTCTACTTCGAAGCCGACGGCGCGCTCTACAACCCCCGACTCAAGCGACGGTACGTGATCCGGGACGACATCCCGATCATGCTGGTCGACGAAGCCGAGACCGTGAGCGACGCGGAGCATGATCGTCTCGTCGCCAAGGCCGAGGCGGAAGGCATCACGCCCACCTTCGAAGCATGACACGCGGGGCGGACGAGCCGAAGTGACCGACAGCCTGGGATTTCTGGACGCGGTTGCGGGTCTGCCGGAGCAGTTGGTCGCGGCGCACGAAGCTGCGGCAAAATTGCTGAGCGCCGACGCGTTGCCGCCGGCCGACGACATACAGAACATCGTGATCCTCGGCATGGGCGGATCGGGAATCTCGGGTGACGTCGTGGCCGCGGTGGCCAACGGCATGTTGCCCGTCCCGGTCACGGTCTTGAAGCAGTACCGGACTCCGGCGTTCGTCGGTCCGCACACCCTCGCGTTCGCAGTGTCGTATTCGGGAGGAACCGAAGAGACAGTGTCGATGACCGCGGGTGCACTCGATGCCGGCGCCCGCGTCGTCGCCATCGCCGCCGGGGGCGCACTCGCAGAGCTGGTGGCGAGTCGCGGTGGGGTCCACGTCGCGTGCCCGCCCGGATACATGCCCCGAGCGGCGCTCGGGGCGCTCGTCGCGCCGATCTTCGTGACCCTGTTCCGCATGGGACTGCTCCCCGACGCCCACGCGTTGCTCGTCGGTGCCCAGGATCAGCTCGCGCGCCGACGCGATGCCTGCCGGCCCGCGGTGGTGGGTGCCGCCAACCCGGCGCGTGAGATCGCCCGCCGGATCGGGCGCACGATTCCGCTGATCTACGGCGGCGGTGCCCTCGGCGCAGTCGCGGCGATGCGGTGGAAGGCGGATGTGAACGAAAACGCGAAAGCGCCGGCCTTCTGGAACACCCATCCCGAGTTGGACCACAACGAGATCTGCGGTTTCGGCCAGCACGGGGACGTCACGCGCCAGATCCTGATCCTCGTCGAACTCCGGCACGGCTTCGAACACGAGCGACTCGCTCCCCGGTTCGCGGGCACCCGTGCTCAGATCGAGGAATGTGTGGCCGGGGTGCTCGAGGTGACGGCCGAGGGCGAGGGACGGCTCGCGCAACTTCTCGACCTCATGTATCTCGGCGACTGGGTGAGCTGCTACCTCGCGTTGGACAACGATGTCGACCCGGGACCGATCCCCGCGATCGCCACCCTGAAGGATCTGCTCGCCCGCAGCTGAGTCCATCCCGCGGCAACCGTCGGGTCGCCGACGGAATGGTTCGGGATCGGTGCGGTTCCCGGCGCCACCCGGCCGAGAGTGCGATGCTCTGCACCGTGACCGACATTCCCTTCACTCCCGACTCCGCGACCTTCGTGACCACCGGCGAGGCCCGCCGGGTCGACAAGCCGTGGGGCTGGGAGATCCATTGGACCCCGGAAGACCGGCCGTACGTGGGCAAGGTGCTCCATGTCACGGCCGGCGCGCGCCTTTCGTTGCAGGTCCATGACGAGAAACAGGAATCCTGGTTCCTCATGGCCGGCCGGGCCAAGGTCGTCTGGGACGACGGCACGGGTACCATGATCGAGACCGAGTTGGATCCCGGGCTCGGCTATTCCTGCGCCATCGGGCAGCGGCACCGGCTGGTCGGGATCACCGACTGCGACGTGCTCGAGGTCTCGACGCCCGAGATCGGGACCACCTACCGCCTCGAAGACGACTACGCCCGTCCCGACGAGACCAAAGCGGTTCGTACCGCGCCCGGCCGCGGCTGGGCGGGATGAGTCCGGAACCGGTCGGCTACTCTGGGAGCTTGGTCGGGCCCCGCATCGGGGCTGTTATCCGGTGATCCGGGCCGACTCTGGCTGATGGTCACCTCGAGATCCGCGTGAGTTGCGGGCCGAACCGTCGACCGTCCGAAGAGAAGGAACCCGTATGACTACGACTGAAGCACGTTCGTCGACCGCCGACTTCAAAGTCGCCGACCTCACGCTGGCCGAATTCGGCCGCAAGGAAATTCAACTCGCCGAGCACGAGATGCCGGGCCTCATGGCCCTGCGTGAGCGCCACGGCGCGACCCAACCGCTCAAGGGCGCGCGCATCACCGGGTCACTCCACATGACGATCCAGACTGCGGTGCTCATCGAGACGCTGACCGCGCTCGGGGCCGAGGTGCGCTGGGCGTCCTGCAACATCTTCTCGACCCAGGATCACGCGGCCGCGGCGATCGCCGCCGCTGGGATCCCGGTCTTCGCCTGGAAGGGCGAGACGCTCGAGGAGTACTGGTGGTGCACCGAGCAGGCGCTGTACTGGCCGGGCGACGATGGCCCGAACATGATTCTCGACGACGGTGGTGACGCAACGTTGCTCGTCCACAAGGGCGTCGAGTTCGAGAAGGCGGGTGCCGTTCCGGACCCGTCGACGGCGGACTCCGAGGAGTTCGAGGTCGTGCTCGCGACACTGGGTCGGGCGCTGACCGAGGACCCGCAGCGGTGGCACAAGATGGCGGCCGGCATCCAAGGGGTCACCGAGGAGACCACGACCGGGGTGCACCGGCTGTACCAGATGATGGAGGCCGGCAAGCTCCTGTTCCCGGCGATCAACGTCAACGACTCGGTCACCAAGTCGAAGTTCGACAACTTGTACGGGTGCCGTCATTCGCTCGTCGACGGCATCTGCCGCGCGACCGACGTCATGCTCGCCGGCAAGGTTGCAGTCGTGTGCGGCTACGGCGATGTCGGCAAGGGGAGTGCACAGTCACTCCGCGGTCAGGGCGCACGCGTGATCATCACCGAGATCGACCCGATCTGCGCGTTGCAGGCGGCGATGGAGGGCTACGAAGTCACCACGCTCGAGGACGTCATCGGTGAGGCTGACCTCGTCATCACCACGACGGGCAACTCGATGATCGTGACGGCCGATCAGATGAGCCGGATGAAGCACAACGCGATCGTCGGCAACATCGGTCACTTCGACAACGAGATCGACAT
>JAENVU010000165.1 GCA_016650415.1 Acidimicrobiia bacterium | reverse complement strand
CGGGTCAGCCGAGACGGATCGGTCTGCTTCCGGTTCGGGAGGTATTGGCCGATCGCGGCCGCGGCCTCGTCCAGATCGGCGAAAGACTCGTGCGCCCGCATGAACTCCACGATGCGCTCGACGCCCTTGTCTTCGAGTCGGGTCGCGATGTCCACCAGCACGATGGCCCGGACCACGTCAGGGTGCGCGGCGGTCACCGTCATCGACACGATGCCGCCCAAGGACGCGCCGACGAAGACGGCACGCTCGAAGCCGAACTCCGACATCAGCGGCGGGATCGTCTCGGCCAACGATTGGCGCGCCAGCGAGTCCACGGGATCGCTGTCGCCGTGCATCGGAAGATCGGGCGCGAGGACGTGGTGGCTCGGTGCAAGCGCGGCCCCGAGTTCCTCCCACATGTACGCGGTCTGTCCCCCGCCGTGCAGGCACACCACGGGTGGCGCGCCGGCGTCGCCCCATTCGAGGTAGTGCACCTGGCGACCGTCGACGAGCACGAAGCCGCTGCGGCCGCCCCTCGGGATGTCGTGACGTGGGACATTGGATTCCATCGGCAACGCCATGGCGGCATCCTGACACGGCGGTCGACGCCGTGGCATTCTCAGCGGTATGACGACATCCGGCGGCGCGCCCACCGTTCGCCGGGGCGATCCGACGCTTCCCTACCGCCGGCGCATCCGACTCCTCCGCCTCGATGACCACACGGTATGGGGCGGACTCGAAGACGATTTTCATCACTTCGAAGTCACGCTCACTCACCGCGACGCGGTGGTCACCGACGTCACCCTCGACGCGCGGCGCTGGCCCTGGACGACCTGCCCCGATGCGGGAGCGAACCTGTCCCGTCTGATCGGTATGACGCTGTCGGAGCGGTGCACGGCGGTTGCCGAGATCACCGACCCGCGGTGGCAATGCACGCACCAGTTCGACCTCGCCGGGCTGTGCGTCTCCCACGCCGCTCGGGGCGACGATCGACGCCAGTACGACGTCGAACTCGCGGTCGGCGCCGACGTCGTACGGCCGCGGTTGTGGCGCGACGGCGAGCTCGTCCACGACTGGACCCTCGGTGGCGGGGGTCTGGGCCGCGTCCTCGTGGCGCCGGCCCCGTTCACCGAGGCCCCGTGGAAGGGCGGGTTCATCCGCTGGGCCGATCAGCATCTCGAACCCTTCGCGGCCGAGGCGGCCATCGTGCTGCGGCGGGCGTGCGACATAGGAATGGGTCGGGGCATGGACCTCGAGGCCATCGACACGGCCGAGGAGCTCGCCGCCATCATGACCGGCGTCTGCTATTCGATGCAGGCGACGATCATGCCCGTCGCGTTTCGCCAGCGCGGCACCATCCGCGATTTCGGCAACGATGCCGACGCCCTGCTCGACGGCCGGCCGTAGCTTCCCGCATTCGGAAGGCCGAGCTAGAACACCAGCTCCGCGAAGCGTTCGAGCGCGTCGACCGCGTCGGGCGATCGGCGCCACGGCGAGACGATGAGTCGGGTGACACCCAGCGATTCCCAGCGCTCCACATCGGCGCGCGACTCGACGGCACCGCCGAGACAGATCTGGAACCCCTCCTCCGGCCGACCCGCGTCCTCGCGGAGTTGCCGGAGCCGTTCGATCTGTCCGGAGCCTGATTCGAACGTGTGGCTCATGCCGATCCAGCCGTCGCCGAGCCGCGCGGCCCGGCGGAGTGCGGCCCCACTCTCACCACCGACCAGGATCGGAGGCCACGGTGCCTGCGCCGGCTTCGGTTCGAAGCCCACGGCGTCGAAGTCGAAGAACTCTCCGTGGTGCGCCACCGCCGGATCGGTCCACAATCGTTGCGAGACCGCGACGATCTCGTCCACCCGCCGGCCGCGCGTCCCGAAGTCGAGACCGGCGGCGATCCATTCCTGTTCGAGCCAGCTTGCACCGATGCCGAACTCGAAGCGGCCTTCGCTCAGTCGGTCCAGCGTTGCGACGGCCCGGGCCGAGACGAACGGGTGGCGGAGCCCGATGTTGTAGACGTGGGTCCCGAGCCGAAGCCGGCTGGTACGGGCCGCGATGAACGCCAAGTACGTGAACACGTCGAACACCGGCGTGGTCGGCGGGACCGGTGGGTGCTCCTCTCCGGGATGGGGCGAACTCGACATCACGATCGGGAACACCAGATGCTCGGGCAGCCACACCGATTCGTACCCGAGTCGTTCCGCCGCTTCGACCGCATCGAAGTGAAAGTGAGCATTCAGCGCGCCCAACGCGACACCGAACTTCACGTCGAGAACGAACCGTCGGTCTGCCGGTGCCAGCCTGCGGCCGCGCGGTTCCCGCCGTCGACATGGATCGTCGTCCCCGTGATGAAACCCGAGAGGTTCGGGTTGGCGAGGAACAGCACCGCCGCGGCGACGTCGTCCACGTGACCGGCGCGCGGCAATGGGGTCTTCACCGGGACCTCGCCGATCCCGGGCGTCGGGATGACATCCGGAGCGACGCAGTTCACGCGGATCATGCGGGCGCCGAGTTCGAGGGCGAGCGACTGCGTCAGGTTGGCGACCGCCGCCTTCATGGCGCTGTACACCGCGTATCCGGGCGCGGCCCGGTGGGCCTCGATCGACGTGATGTTGATGAAGGAACCGCCGGCGGCGGGCATGTGGGGAACCGCAGCGCGGACCAGGTTCGTCACGGTGCCGAAGTTCTCGCGGATCAGCGCGTCCTGACCCTTCGCACTCACGTCGAGGAAGTCGGCAAGGAATCCACCCCCGGCGTTGTTGACCACGACGTCGATCCGACCGAACTGCTCCGCGACGGACTCGACCCACGGGCCGACCTGATCCGGGTCACGCACATCCAGCACACCACCGACACACCGAACCCCGGCGGCCTCGATCGTATGGACCGCGTCGGCGAGCTGGTCGCCGTCTCGGTCGCAGACTGCGACCTCGGCACCGAAGCGGGCGAGGGCCTCCGCGGTCGCCCGACCGATCCCGGCCGCACCACCCGTCACGATCGCAACGGTCCCTCGGAGTCCCACGGATTCGGGTGTCAGTGTCACGGACGCGGAGGCTATCGCCACCGTATGCTCGCCTCGCTCACCACTCGCGGGAGGACACGATGGGGTACGCCGTCGCCGGCAAGAACGTGCTCGTCACCGGCGCATCGACCGGGATCGGCGCAGCACTGGCAATCGGTTTCGCCGAAGCCGGTGCCACCGTCGGCATCTGTGCCCGAAGGGAGCCCGAACTCGCAGCGGTACTCGCCGAGGTGCGCGCCCACTCTCCCGCTTCGAAGATGTGGGCCATCGACCTCGACGACCTCGACAGTCTCGATTCGTTCGCCGCCGAGGTGAGTTTGGAACTCGGTGGGCTCGATGTCCTCGTCAACAACGCGGGGATCCCGAAACGCAAGAACGTCCTCGCACTCGATGCCGCAATTGTCGAGTCGGTCATGCGGATCAACTACTTCTCCCCGGTCCGCCTGACGCTCGCGTTTCTCCCCGAACTCATCGAACGCGGTGGACGCGTCGTCAACATCTCGTCGGTGGCGGCCCGGCTCGGCCCTCCGGGCGAAGCCGCGTACACCGCGTCGAAAGCTGCGCTGACCGGGTTCTCCGAGTCGATGCAGGCCGATCTCGCGATCGCCGGTCATCCGGTCCGGATCCACCTGGTCAATCCGGGCGTGATCGACACGCGCCTCTTTCACTTGCCCGACAACGACCCGTCACTCGCCGCGATCGAGGCGCTCCCGACGAGTGCCGTGGTCGCACCGGTCCTCGACGCGCTCGACGCGGGCACGTTCGAGATCTACATCCCCGGATGGTTCGCCGACGTGGTCGGCGGGAAGTTTCCCGATACGGGGGCATTTCTGGCCGGCACCGTTGCCTGGGCCCGCGAGCAATCATCCAACGAGACGGATTGAGTTCGTCCGAGCCACTCAGTCGAACAGGTCGGGCTGCTCGGCGGTGATGACGTCCCACAGCGGCCGGAACGAGAACAACCCCGCGGCGTGCGAGCCGACTTGCCGAGCGGTGTGCGCGGCAACCTCGTCATCGATGAGTACGGGAGTTCCCGCCGCCTCGGCCAAGAGCTGGGCCTGACACGAGCGCTCCATGGTGATGAACCACCACGTGGCCTCCTCGACGGAATGGCCGACCGTGAGCAACCCGTGGTTGCGCAGAATCACTGCCTTGTTGTCGGCGAGGGTCGTGCCGATGCGCTTGCCCTCTTCGAGGTCGAGGACCACGCCGGTGAAGTCGTCGAGCAGGGCGTGGTCGTTGTAGAACGCGCACGAGTCCTGCGTGATCGGATCCAGCGTCCGGGCCAGCGCCGACCACGATTTGCCGTAGATCGAGTGGCTGTGCGCGGCGGCGATGACATCGGGACGGGCCGCATGGACCTGCGAATGGATCGCGAACGCTGCGCCATTGACCATGGCATCGCCTTCGACCACCTCACCGGTGTGACTCACCAGGATGAGATCGGACACACAGATCTGCTTGAAGCTCTTACCGAACGGGTTGACCCAGAAGTGATCGAGCAACTCCGGATCACGTGCGGTGATGTGTCCCGCAACGCCCTCGTCGAACCCGAACTTCCCGAACAAGCGGAAGGATGCCGCCAACCGCTGCTTCCGGTGGAGCCGCTCTTCGTCAATCGTGCGTTCCGGACCGTCCATCGTGAAATTGGGAACCTCGGTCGTAGCCATCCCCTGAGGATACGGCGTGAATCGCCGTGACGGCGACGACGACCGCTGCTATCGGAATCCTCGGCAGAACGCCTGCTCCGACGCGCTTCCCTGCCCGTACGGATCGATCCCGTCGGCGGCGCCGATCAGCGTCCAACTGTTGTGCGCCTCGTTCATGTAGACGAATGGGGCCGGACACGCAATGTGAATGATGCGGGCCCCATCCGGACAGTGCAGCGCGATGTTCCAGCAGGTGTACCCATAGTGGCCGAGCGCGGAACCAGGGCCGCACGAGCCGACGAATCCGG
>JAENVU010000164.1 GCA_016650415.1 Acidimicrobiia bacterium | reverse complement strand
GAACGACACCCCGCGTACTGCGGCGACGTCGGCGTAGGACTTGTGCAGATCGGAAACGTCGATCACCGGCGCCACGTCCTCAACCTAGGGCGGCTGCGTTGGGGGTCGACGGACGTGCAAGAGGGCGGGGGCGGTTGGGACTGGATCCTCTCCGACCTCGAGACCCTGCTCGAGACCGGCGGCGCGTTGGCGATCTGACGACGAGCGCCGGCGTTCGACCCTCGACTTGATGCCGAGGAGCATGCCCCGAGTCATCACGAAGCTCGCCAGGCCGACGGGTGCCATGAGCGCCTTGGTGATGACGCTGTCGAAGGCGACGCGTTCACGGACGAGGAGCCGGGTTCCGCCGGCGGGGGTGTCCCGCAACGCGAAGGTCCACAGGAACTCCCACTTCAGTTTTTCGTCGCGTCGGATTGGCCGACCGGCAGTGAGATCACCGACCTTGAGCGCCAACGCCTCGTGCGGGCGAAGATCGACCACGTACCAGCCACCGGTTCGGGCGCGGTCGGCGTAGACCGCGTCGCCCACCGCGAGCTCCTGCCATTCGTCGACGATGTCGTCGGCGCTGTGGATGTCGAGCCCGAACAGGTTCTCCAGGCGGTCGTACGTGTAGAAGCCGCCCCGGTTCGCGCCGAGCTGAACGATCCAGGGCCACACCTGCTCCCGAGTGGCGTCGATCGTGATCGCACGGGTCAGCTGCGCGGCGGGTTCCTCGACGAACTCGTCGCCGGGAAGCGCCAGTGCGGTCTCCTCATCGGTCGCCCCCCAGCGCTCCTGCCACGGCTTCAGCCCGCGCTCGTACCCCGCTGCCACCGCACCCGCGACGGCGAGGGCAACGGCCAGACTCCGTGTCTTCATCCGTGTACACCTCCGAGACCATTCGCGTGACTCCATGGGGGTCTCTGCGCCGCGGTCAGGTCGGTTGCACCATTGGGGCATCGACAACATCCCGGCGGAGGGAGAGGGATTCGAACCCTCGGTGAGTTTCCCCACACACGCTTTCCAAGCGTGCCGATTCGGCCGCTCTCGCACCCCTCCTGGCGGTCCGCGTGCGAACCGTCGAGTGGGTGATGGTAGTGGGCCGGCCCCTGATACCCTCCCCTCGCGGACCGTGCTAGGTGGGGAACCTGTGGTGCCCTGTAACCCTCAATCCACATGTGGGGGGCTGAATTCCTGCCTGAGGCTCGAGCCGGAATAGGGAAGGCGACTCGCACGCAGCGTCGAGGGCCGGGTCCTGCGCAACGAGATCTCGTGAACCGAGTCAGGTCCGGAAGGAAGCAGCTCTCAGCGGGCCCTCTCGTGTGCCGCAGGGTTGCCTGGCCTGAGCCAGCGACGAGACCCGCGCCCTATTGCGTCGAGTCGATTGCAGGTGCACGGTCCGCATTCGCGCCACGGCAGGCGGTCCCCGACTGCGAATCCCGCCGCCGATACTCTCCCGTTCGTGGGGGAGAGGGCGATGTCCACGTCGCGTGCGCGCGCGTTGACGGCGGTGCCGCGAGTGCGCGCACCGAGTCGATTGACCGCGACCGCGGTATTGGTGTTGGCCGCCGTGAGCGTGCTGTCGTTCCCGTCGCCCGGTGCGGCGGGTGCGCCCGACCCGGCGGAACTGCGAGTCGCGGTGCTGACGGCCGACTTCACGGATTCGCTCAGTTTCGATGCGAGCCCCACCCGCATTCAGGCGATCACGCCTGCATCCAACCGCCATACGAATCTGCGCTCGGTGTTCTGGTGGTCCGACGCGCCGACCGAGACCGACGCCACGAGCTGTGCGACCTGGACCGACGAATCCCGGACGCTCACCCAGCCCGGCGCGGCCTTCCACATCACGAGGGCCCGAACGGCTCGGTGCAGGCGATCACGGTGACCAAGAACGTGTACATCGGTGGTCCGTGGATCTTTAACATCCACGTGTGGAACTCGGACACGGGCCGGATGCAGCGTCTCGACACTGTCCCGGTGCGCTCGCTGCTCGTCGACGATGACAAGGGACGGTTGCGCCCGCTGCCCTGGCGACTCTGTGCTCGGACGCGAGGGACCACG
>JAENVU010000163.1 GCA_016650415.1 Acidimicrobiia bacterium | reverse complement strand
CAGCTGAGCGCCACCCGGCGCGCCCCGGCGTAACGCCGATCGAACCCGTACGAAGGAGATCAGGATGCCGCAGTACGACTTCGAAGGATTGCGGCCCCAGGTGCACGCCCGGGCGTTCATCGCGCCGACGGCCACCCTCGTCGGTGACGTGATCGTCGAGGACGGCGCGTCGGTCTGGTACGGCGCCGTGATCCGAGCCGACTACTCCCCGGTGGTGATTCGCGCCGGGGCGAACATCCAGGACGGTGCGGTGCTGCACGGTCCGCCCGGGCTGACCACGGAAGTGGGTCCGGGTGCCACCGTCGCCCACAACTGCGTGGTTCACGGGGCGATTCTCGGCGCCGAGTGCTTGGTGGCCAACGGTTCGATCGTGCTCGACGGTGCCACCATCGGCGCGGGCGCGTTGATCGCGGCCGGTTCCGTGGTCGGGGCCGGGACCACCATTCCGCCGGGCATGCTCGCGGCCGGATCGCCGGCGGTGGTCAAGCGCGGGGTGGAGGGGTCACCGGCCGACTTCTGGGTGAAGGCCAACCCCCCGGCCTACGCCGAACTCGCACAGCGCCACCGCGCCGGCATCACCTGGTTGCGCGACTGACCGGTCAGTACGTGACGATGTCGTCCTGGGCGACGACCAGTTCGATCCCGGCGTCAGCGAACATTGCTCGGGTGTCGGCTCCCGCGTGGTAGCGGCCTGCGGCCACGACTCGGGTCACTCCGGCACTGATGATCAGGAGTGCACAGGTACGACACGGTTCCATCGTGCAGTAGAGGGTTGACCCTTCGAGCAGGATGCCGTAGCGCGCGGCCTGGCAGATGGCGTTCTGCTCGGCGTGGATGGTGCGTACGCAATGCTCCTTCACGGAGTCGTCTTCGGCCACGACCCGGCGCAGCATGTGGCCCGCCTCGTCGCAGTGGGGAAACCCCGCGGGGCTGCCGACGTACCCGGTGCACAGGATGCGCTTGTCTCGCACGATCACACATCCGCTTCGACCGCGATCACACGTGGCCCGACTGCCGACCTCGGTGACCAGGTTCAGGAAGTAGTCGTCCCAATCGGGTCGCAGAGCGCGGGCCGGTGCGGTTGGGTCGCTCATGCTCACGCGTGAAGGAGCGCGCCGCCGTCGATCACCAGCGACGACCCGGTGATCCAACTGGCGGCGTCGGAGCAGAGGAACACTGCGGCGCGCGCGATGTCGGCCGGTTCGCCCAGGCGCTGCAACGGCATGGTCTTCGCGATCGCGGCTTCGTGGGGTTCCCACAACGCCCGCGCCATGTCGGTCTTGACCAGGCCGGGCGCGATGGCGTTCACGCGCACACCGGGCGCCAGTTCGGCCGCCAGGGTGCGGGTCAGGTGCAGGAGCGCGGCCTTGGTGGCGTTGTAGGCGCCGATGGACGTCTCCACCGACATTCCTCCGATCGACGCGATGTTGAGCACGCTGCCCCCGTGCTCCTGCATCGAGGCCCGCCACACGAGCTGGGTCCAGAGCAACGGGCCCGCCCAGTTGACCGCGATGGTCTTGTCGAGTCGTGCCCGATCGATGTCGATCGTCTTCCCCATGTACGGGTTGGTCGCGGCGTTGTTGACGAGGATGTCGATCCGGCCGAACCGTTCGATGGTCGCGTCGACACACGCTTGCGCGTCGTCGGGGTCGCCGGCGTTCGCCGCGAACCAGGCACCCTCACCATCGAGGGTGGCGACCGCGGCTTCGAGGGTCTCGGCCTTGCGCGACGAGATCATCACCCGCGCACCGCTCGCCGCCATTTCCTGCGCGATGGCGAGCCCGATGCCGCGGGATCCGCCGGTGATCAGTGCAACCCGGTCGTCCAGACGCACATCCACGTGAAGGTCTCCTAGAGATAGAGGCCGGTTTGGCCGCCCTCGCGCTCGGACGCAACCGCGTGCACGTCGCGTTCGCGCAGGATCAGGTAGTCGTCACCACGAATTTCGACCTCGAAACCGGCATCCGGGGCGAACAGGACTCGGTCGCCGGACTCGACGTTGCGGACCGTGGGCCCGACCTGGATCACCTCGGCCCACACGAGCCGGCGATCGACGTTGGCGGTGGCCGGGATCAAGATTCCCGAACGAGACTTGCGCTCCCCCGCCTCGGTGTCGGGCTGGCACAGCAACCGGTCCGCGGTCATGCGAATCGCATGTTTGCTGTCGATGGAATCGGGAGCGGCGCGGAGCGGGGTCGGATCGGGCACGGCGCGCAGGATAGCGGTGCTTCGTGAATGGGCGGAATCGACTGCTACCGTCCGTGGTCGTGGCTGCGCTCCCGGACGACCTTGCACCTGCTCTCGCGGTGCCCGTCGCCCCGAGTCGGGGATTTCTCACCACCCTGCGCATTTACTTCATGCTCACCAAGCCGCGGGTGATCGAGCTCCTGCTCGTTACCACGGTGCCGGCGATGGTGCTCGCGGCTGGCGAGCTCCCGAGCCTGGGACTGATCGGCGCGGTACTCCTCGGGGGCACGCTCTCCGCGGGTGGGGCGAACACGATCAACTGCTGGATCGAGCGTGACCGTGATCAGGTCATGCGGCGCACCCACTCCCGACCGTTGCCCGCGGGCGAGGTCGCCCCGAATGCCGCGCTCGTCTTCGGTCTCGTACTCGAAGCCGTCGCGTTCGTGTGGCTCGCCCTCGCGGTCAATCTGCTCTCGGCCGCGTTGTCGGTGAGCGCCATGCTCTTCTACGTCTTCGTGTACACGATCTGGCTCAAGCCGCGGAGCCCGCAGAACATCGTCATCGGCGGTGCCGCCGGGGCAGTGCCCGCGCTCGTCGGCTGGGCGTCGGTCACCAACTCGCTGGCGGTGCCCGCCTGGATCATGTTCGCGATCGTGTTCTGCTGGACTCCCCCGCACTTCTGGGCGCTGTCGGTGCGCTACCGCGACGACTACGAGAGGGCCGGGATCCCGATGCTGCCGGTGGTGATCGGTATCGCGGCGGCGTCGCGGCAGATCCTGGTGTACGCCGTCGTGACCGTGGTCGTGTCGCTCGCCCTCGTGCCGACCACCGACCTGGGCTGGATCTACGGCATCACCGCGCTGGTCAGCGGTGGGATGTTCGTGCTGGGCGCAGCCCGACTGGTGGCCCAGGCCACCCCGGAACGGGCGATGAAGCTGTTCCACTACTCCAACACCTACCTGTCGTTGCTGTTCGTTGCGATCGCGGTCGACGTGCTCGTCCGTGGCCACTAAGCGACGCCGCGGCGGGATCCTCCTCGGCGCACTCGCGCTGGCCATCGTCGCCGCCGTGAGCGTCGGCAAGGTGCTCAATTCCGACGACAACGGTGACCTGGTGATCGACTCCGGTCCGGCCCGCACCCGCGTCCCCGGCGTCGCCGCGACCGGTTCACCCGCTCCCGCCATCGATCTTCCGAGCCTGACGGGGAGCACACGGGTGCGGTTGGCCGACCATACGGGCGAGCCGGTCATCGTGAACTTCTTCGCGTCCTATTGCGTACCGTGCCGCAAGGAGTTTCCGGTGCTGCGCGCGCTCCACGACGCTCATCCCGGGGTCACGATCATCGGCGTCAGTTACAAGGACATCCCCTCCGACGCCCGGAACTTCGCCCGCGACCACGACGCCAACTGGATCCTGGCCAACGGTGGCGACAACGACCCGGCGGGTCGGGCCTACGGGGTGCGGGCCATCCCCCAGACCTTCTTCATCGATCGTGACGGCATCATTCGGGCCCGTGCGTTCGGCCTGCCGTCGTCGGCCGGGTTGGAAAAGGCCGTCGCGACCATCAGCAAGAAGTGACGACTCGATAGCGTTCTCCGGTGGCCGGCGATCGAAGTGGAGTTCCCGAACGGCCGAGCGCGCCCGGTTGGTACCCCGACCCGTGGAGCGCGACGGGCAGTGGCGAGCGGTACTTCGACGGGGAGCGATGGGGCACCAGCGAGCGACCCCGAGCCCGGTATTCGGATCTCCCCGAGGTCGAGGCTCCCGCCCGACGCCTCCGGGCTCCGAGGCGTTCGAGCCGCACGGTGATGCCGATCCTGGTGATGATCGGGTTGGTCGCCGTGGTGTGGGTGCTCCAACGCCCGGACACGACCGGGTCGACCTCGCCGACTTTGCCCACGGCGGCACCCGGTCCCCCGGAGTCGAAGGTGCTGACCCGGCGGCCCCCGGCATCGTCGGAGGAGGCCACGACGCCACTGGGCCGACCGCCGCGGGCGCCGGCCGGGCAGGGTGGCTACAAGTTCGTGCGCACCCAACCGTCACGGGCCGACGTACCGGTTGCGTACGACCCGTGCCGACCGATCCACTACGTGGTCAACGCCAAGGGCGCACCGCGTGACGGGGGTCGTCTGATTCGGGAGGCCGTCGCCCGGGTGAGCCGATTCACCGGGTTGCAGTTCATCGACGACGGGAGCACGAAGGAATCACCGTCCGAGGAGCGCGAGCCCTACCAGCCCCGTCGATACTCGGATGCCCGGTGGGCTCCGGTCCTGATTTCGTGGCGCGACGCCGGGACCTACTCCACGCTCGAGGGCGCGGTCGCAGGAGTCGGCGGCTCGACGGCGGTGTCGACCCCGAACGGGGACTTCGTGCTGGTCACCGGTGAGATCGTGCTCGATCGCGAGCAACTGTCGCCGGTCAGC
This sequence comes from Acidimicrobiia bacterium, assembly GCA_016650415.1. Taxonomy (GTDB): domain Bacteria; phylum Actinomycetota; class Acidimicrobiia; order IMCC26256; family JAENVU01; genus JAENVU01. Next base: position 3,537 of record JAENVU010000163.1, on the reverse strand, counting down.
GCGCCGGACCGGCAGACGGTCAGGGCGATCATCCAACACGAGTTGGGTCACGTGGTGGGCCTCGATCACGTCACGGATCAATCCCAACTGATGTTCTCGGAGTCGGAGTTCAACGTTCGCGACTTCGGCGACGGTGACCGACGCGGCCTCCGATTGTTGGGCCTGCAGGACTGCTACCCGGCAATGTGATCGCCGACCGCTCCGGGTCCGCGTGAGGGGGTTACGCCTCTTCCCATTTGAACCAGCGGGCCGCGGCGAGCGGGGCGGAGATGGCCCACACCAGCAACACGACGAAGGACCCGACCGGGAAGGCGTGGTGGTTCAGCACGGCCCGGACGCATTCGGCGAGCGCGGCCGCGGGCAACAGCCGGGCGATCGACTCGATCGCGTCGGGCAGTTTGGCCAGCGGGTAGGCCATGCCGCCGAGGAACATCAGGACCAGGAACAACGCGTTGGCCAGGGCGAGGTTGGCCTCGGCTCGGAGCGTGCCCGCCAGGAACATGCCGATCCCGGCGAATGCGATCGTCCCGAGCAGGAGGAGCCCGATCGCCGGAACGATCGCACCATCGAGGTGCCAACCGAGTGCGGACCCGGTCGCGACGATCACGATCACCTGCAGGGTCTCGATCACGACGACGTTCAGGGTCTTGGCCGCGAGCAGCCCACCCCGTGAGAGAGGCGTGGACCCGAGCCGCTTGAGTACGCCGTACCGACGTTCGAACCCGGTGGCGATCCCCAGGCTGACCATCGCACTGGCCATGACCGCGAGTGAGAGCACGCCGGGAACCAGGAAGTCGACGGGATCGCCGCTGACCGAACTGAGCCGGTTGACCTTTCCGAAGAAGACGAGGATCCCGACAGGGATCGCCAGCGTCACCAGCAGACTTTCGCCGCGCCGCAGGGTCATGGCGAGTTCGAGCTTGGTCTGCGCGGCGACCGCTTTGGTGCTCATCGGGCGCTCCGCCGGCCGCGGCCGGCTTCGCTTCGCGCTTCGGTGGCGTCCGGCTCTTCGGTGAGTCGGAGGAACACTTCCTCGAGGCTGGCCTGTCCGGTTCGCAGTTCGGTCAGTTGCGTGCCGTGGTCGGCGAGCCACGCCGCGATCGAGGCAATCACCGCCGGCGACGGGACGCCCCCGACCACATACTCCGGCCCGATGGTGTCGATGGTGCGGTTGATGGTCGCGGCGAGCGGCGTCGGGTCGATGGGTGACGCCGTTGTGAACCGCAACGTGGGTTCGGTGACCGTATCGATGACCTCGGTGGGGGTACCGGCGGCGACGATCACGCCGTGATCGAGGATGGCGAGACGGTCACAGAGCTGTTCGGCCTCGTCCATGTAATGCGTCGTGAGGAGCACGGTCGTTCCGGTCGACCGCAGTGTCCGGATGAGTTCCCAGGTATCGGCGCGGGCGCGTGGATCCATGCCCGCCGTGGGTTCGTCGAGGAACACCATCTCGGGCCGGCCGACGAGTGCGAGCGCGAGCGAGAGGCGTTGGGCCTGGCCGCCGGAGAGCCGGCGCACCATGGTCGTCGCGGCATCGTCGAGACCGACGAGTCGGAGGAGTCGGGCCGGGTCGTCGGGCTCGTCGTAGAACGCCGCGAAGAGGTCGAGCAGTTCGCGAGGCTTCACTCCCGGGTACAGGCCGCCTTCTTGCAGCATGACCCCGATGCGTGGGCGCAGCGCCGCGGCGTCACGAATGGGATCGAGCCCCAAGACGCGCACGGTTCCGGCGTCCGCGTTGCGATAGCCCTCCAGGATCTCGACCGTGGTGGTCTTGCCGGCCCCGTTCGGTCCGAGCAGCCCGAAGACTTCGCCCGATCCGATGGTCACGTCGATCCCGGCGACGGCGGTGCGGTCGCCGTAGCGCTTGACCAGTCCGGTGATCTCGATCGCCGCTGCCGTCATCGATCGCGCCACGCGACGAACGCGCCGAGATCGGCGAGTGCGGCCCGCGCGTCTTCGGTGATGGGTGCGCGGTCGAGTGCATCGAGGCTCTCGGCCACCAGCGCTTCGATGTCGGACTCGACCCGGGCCACGGCGCCGCAGTCGATCATCGTCTGCTGCAGTGCCGCGATCTCCTCGGGGGCGATGTCGGGGGTGCCGATGCGATCGAGCAGAGCCCGGCCGGCGGAATCCGCGAGTTCGGCGGTGGCGGCGACGAGCGGCGTGAGCTTGCCTTCGCGGAGGTCGTCGCCGACCGGCTTGCCCGTGATACGCGGATCACCGAAGACCGACAGCAGGTCGTCGCGCATCTGGAATGCCTCCCCCAGTGGAAGGCCGAACGCGGAGAACGGTCCGATGAGGTCGTCGGACCGGCCGGCGAGCGACGCCCCGAGATGGAGCGGTCTTTCGACGGTGTACTTCCCGCTCTTGTACCACTCGATGCGTCGTGCCTGCGCGGCATCGCGGGCACCGGAGGCGGTCGCGGCGAGGTCGAGGTACTGGCCGACGCAGAGTTCGACGCGCAGTTCGTCGTACAGGGATCGAGCTTCGGCGTTCAACGACGCGACGAGCATGTCGGCATAGACGAACGCGAAGTCGCCGACCAAGATCGCAACGCCTTCACCGAACCGCCGGCCTTCGCCTCGCCACCCCTCCCGGGCGTGACGTTGGATCGCATTCGCGTGCACGGACGGGTCGCCCCGGCGACGATCGGCGTTGTCCATCACATCGTCGTGGACGAGCGCGAAGGTATGCAGGAGTTCGAGGGCCGCGCCGACGTCGATGACCGAACGGTCGTCGGGATCGCCGCCACCGCCGACGAAGGCCCAGTGACAGAACGCGGGCCGGAGGCGCTTTCCGCCGGCCATCACGAGCGAACGGAGTGCCTCGAGGGGTGCTCGGAGGGTCTCGTCGACGAGTGTCCAACGTTCGATCTCGTGCTCGAGGAGGTCCTGGACTCGCGCCTCGATGGCCTCACCGACCAGCGCAAGGCTGGGCGGCGCCGCCGGCGCAGTATCGAGTCCCTCGGACATCCGGGGCACCTTAGAGCCTGCGCCTGGCGGTTCCCGAGCCTGGCGAACCGGCGCAGGCGGGGCCCGAGCGGCCCGGCCCGGAGGGCCATGAGCGGGATGGTGGGTGCCTGCGCCTGGCGGTTCCCGAGCCTGCGCCGGGTGCTTCCTGAGTCTGGAGGCGGGGGGACGGTGGCTACGCTCCCGCGTGATGCAACCGTTCGAACGTCTGCGCTATTTGGCCCGCTGGACCGACGACGACGACGTCGCGCTGCTCGAAGAGTCGGCGGATTGCCTGGCGGGTTTCGCCGACGATCCCTTCGGTGTGGTGATCGCATGCCGGCGGTTGCTCGCGTACCACCCGACGGTCGCGCCGCTGTGGTGGTTGTGCGCTCGGGTGCTCAGCGCTCCCGACGCTCATGAGGGTGCGTGGGGTGCCTGGCGGGAGTACCGCGCCGATCCCACCGGCGCCCGGCTGGCCGGGTCGCTCCCGTTCCCGCACGACTCGCCCGTCGCGGTGGTGGGCTGGCCCGACGTCGTGCGCGACGGCCTCGCAGAACGCATCGACCTCGAACTGCTCGCCGTG
>JAENVU010000162.1 GCA_016650415.1 Acidimicrobiia bacterium | reverse complement strand
GCGCGATCGCCGCGGCCGGCCGCCGGATTGGCACCGACGACCACGAGGTCGCGAACGGTGAGGTGTGATCCTCCGCCGAACTGCCACATCGCCCGCATCCGGACCTTGGTCGGGTTGACGAGTTCGGAACCGTCGGTGACCGCCCGGAACGTTGCGTGGTTTCCCTCGAAGACCAGTCCGGTTCGGTCCACCACGAGCAGGGTGCCGTCGACGCGGTAGCAGCCGTTCGGTGCGAACGCGAGGGTGGTGTTGTCGGGTGTGATCGCGATCCACGCGTTGAGTTCCGCGGTCACGTCGCGCGAGCAGTCGGCTGCGATCGAAGTAGGCGCCGCGACGGTGAGCGCGCTCTCGGCGATCGGTACCGAGACACAGCCCATCAGGCTGAGGGCCGCGACCACGGCCAATGCACGTGGTCCGAACCACCGACTCCGCATGGAGGAGGTATCGGCAGGTTGGCCCGAATATCCGAAATGACCAGCCATGGCCGGGAGGGATCGGCGATCTACGATCGCCGCACCATGACCCGTGCCCGCTCAGCCCGTTGGTTCTGGTGGGCACTGATCGCGGTCGCCGCCCTCGGATTCGTCATCCGACTGACCTACATCCTGGTGTCTCGGCAGGACATCGACTTCGGTGGTGACGCGCGCTTCTACCACTTGGGTGCCAACGTGCTCGCCGACGGCAAGGGGTTCGTCTCGCCGTTCTTTCCCGGACACGCCGTGCAGGCCGGTGAGCACCCACCGTTGTATTTGGTCTATCTCGCGATCGCCTCCTGGTTCGGGTTCACCAGCGTCCTGTCGCACCTCGTGTGGTCGGCGGTCCTCGGCACGGGCACCGTCGTGATCGTCGGGATGGCGGGTCGGCAGATCGGTGGACCCCGGGTGGGGATCGTCGCCGCGCTGCTCGCAGCCAGCTATCCGAACATCTGGATTCCGGACGGCTCGCTGATGGCGGAGTCCATGGCCATCTTCGCCACCGCGGCCGCGATCCTGTTCGCCTATCGGTACTGGCGCCAGCCGCGATGGTGGCGCCTCGCGCTGGTGGGTGTCGCCAGTGGGGCCGGCGCGCTGAGCCGGTCGGAGCTGATCCTGATCGTTCCCTTGATGGTGATTCCCTTGGCCCTCCTGGTCCCGGGGGAGAAGCGAAGGGACCGTTGGGTGGCGATCGGCGCAGGTGCCATGGCGGCCGTGGTGGTCATGGCCCCGTGGTTGGTGTTCAACCTCACGCGTTTCGAGAAACCCGAGTTGCTGAGTACGCAGTTCGGGCCGCTCCTGTCGTCGGCCAACTGCGATCGGATCTGGAAGTCGAACCACACGAGCTATTTCTCGATCGAGTGCACCAAGGACATCGAGGCTCGCTCGATACGTCCGGGCATGGACCAGTCGGAGCAGGACGTCGTGTACCGGCGCGCCGCGCTCGATTACATCGGGAACCACCTCGGGGACCTGCCCGCCGTGACGGCTGCGCGGCTGGGGGCGATCGTGGGCATCTACCACCCCGGGCTCCAGATCCGGATCGACGGCATCATCGAGGGCCGGGGGGTCGGCATGGCCCGGGTGGCCTGGTACTCGTTCTGGGGCCTGGGAGCCCTGGCGATCGCGGGTGGTTTCGAGCTGCGGCGGCGGAGCGTGCCGGTCTTTCCCCTCCTGGTGCCGCCGGTGATGGTGGTCGCCACCGTCGCGCTCACCTATTTCAGTACCCGATTTCGAGCCTCGGCCGAAGTGGCGATCTGCCTCCTGGCTGCGGTCGCGGTCGACCCGGCGTTCGCCCGATGGTGGCGGCCGGCGAATCGTTCGGATTCCACGCCGGGCGCGCCGGAATAGCGAACAATTTCTTAAGGAATTTTGCGAATCAGGGAACCCGGATCTGGTTCGCCGGCGGGTCGAGCACCGGGCGCGCGTCCAGACCCATCCGCCAGACGTCGTAGGTCCCCGTGCCGGGCTCGAACCCGCCCCATTTCCGGTAGTCCGACGCCGCCCCTTGATAGTTGATCGTGCGACCCCGCCCGAGTGCCGTTGCACAGTCGAAGAAGGTCGAACAGGTCACCGATCCGCGGAGATTCCGTGCGAAATGGCGGCTGATCGCCCGAGGATCGTCCGATCCCGCGGCGATCGCCGCGAGCCCGACCAGGATGGCGCAGTCGTAGGTGCTGGCCGAGAAGAACGGTTCCGTGCCGGTCGCGGCGAGTTGGGCGTTGAAGGGGTGGTCGATCCCGGCCGGCGCCCCGGCGGGGGTGGTGCCGATGATGCCGGCCACCACCCACGGGTTCGCCGGGTCGACGAGCGCTCCGAGGTCCCCGGTCTGCAGGCCGTCGGAGCCGTAGGTCGGGGTCTGCTGGGGTCCGTGGTTCGCGGCAATGAGCGCTCGGAGCGCCGGCGCAACGGCATCGGGGAACCCGATGAGCACCAATGAGTCGGGGTTGCCCCGCAGCCCCCGGCTGATGGCGCGCGTCGGGTCCTGTCCGGGTGCAAACGACACCAGCGGAAGCGGGCGGGCCTTGAGGCGGCGCAGCTCGCGCATCACTTCGGCGCCGAACGGAGACGTGTAGGTGTCTCGCGGCGCGGCGATGACCATCGGACGTCCATGGCCCTGGACGACGACGAGGTGGGCCAACGCCGCGGCTTGGAGGCGGTCGGACGGGGCGGTGCGGAAGTAGTACCGGTCCCCGTTCCGCTCGGACAGCGGGCCGTAACTGTTGGAACCGGAGCAGATCACGACCGGATGGGAGTTCGTCGACTGGTCGCGCAGTTGGACGGCGAGCTGCGAGGTCGAGGGCCCGATGACCGCGTCGACATGGTCGGTGTCGACGAGCTTGGTGAAGGCGGCGGTGCCGGTCTCGATCGCGGATCCGTCGTCGGCCACCACGAGGCCCACCGGCTTCCCGTTCACGCCGCCGCTGAAGTTCATCTCTTCGACCGCGAGCCGGACCGGCGTCGTAAACGAGTCGGCGATGGTTTCGACCGGGCCGGTCAACGGCGCCAGCTGGCCGAGCGTCAGGACGTCATCGGCGCGAGCGGGCTTGGTCGTGGTGGTCGTGCTCGACGATGGCGCCGTGGAGTCATCACGGCTCGACCCGGAACATGCCGCAGCGAGGGTCACGACGAGCAGCACTGAGACGAGTCGTGGAGAGACCACGGAGAACCTCCACCGTTGTTCGGGGGTCTGACCCTACCGATCAAGGGTCGAGTGCGGGTGGCTTCAGATTTTCGGCGCGAAATGCCGACATGTTCACAAAGCGTCCAGCGGGTTCGAGGTGCCCGCGTGTCAGAGATGGAGGAATGGTGACGCAGCGCCGACCCGTCGTCCGTGGAGGTATCGCCGTGATGCTCGCGGCGCTCGGGCTGACTCCCGTCGCGACTGCAGGCGCGTGGCCGGGCGATCCGTCGGGTTCCTTCGGTCGGTGCGGGCTCGCGAGCCTCGACGTCGTACGCGGCGACGCCAGCGCCCTCTCGGCCGCCGCGGTGCAGGCCGACGGGGCCGTGCTGGCTGCCGGGAAGGCGGGGAAGCGTGGCCTCGTGATGCGCCTCCGCGGCGGTGGGTACGATACGACGTTCGGCTCGACGGGCAGGAAGTACTTCTCCTACAGCTCAACGGGCCGATTCTTCGCGGTCGCGCCGACGCTGACCGGTGGTGGCGTCGCGGTGGGCAGCCGGACCGCGGGGAGCGCCACCGACACGGTGGTGCTCCGATTCAAGGCTTCGGGAGCTGCCGATACGAGCTTTTCCGGGGACGGACGGTTGACCGTCAATGTCGGAGGGAACGATGTGGCACGCGCCGTTGCCTCGTTGGGTGATGGAAGCGTGGTGGTCGCCGGCGACGCCTCCGGGGGAGGATTCGTCGCCCGGTACACCGCGAGCGGGTCGCCCGACTCCACCTTCTCGAGCAGTGGTCGGAAGACGAATCTGCCGATGAAGGTGCGCGCCCTCGCGGTTCGCGCGGACGGCGCGATCTACCTCGGCGGATCGACGACGACGTCGCCATCCGATTGGCGCATCATGCGACTCAACGCGGACGGCAGTGTCGACACGGGCTTCGGTGGGAGCTCGGGCGTCACCGTCGACGGCGGCGGCAACGACGGAATCACCGCGATGGTGTTGGCGCCGAACGGCAGCCTCGCAGTCACCGGATTCGGTCATGGAGCTTCGGGTCACGGTCAGACGATGGTGCGGCGATACCTCGAGACCGGGAGCGCGGATCCGTCGTTCACGTCCGTGCGTGAATCGTTCGGTGTCGACGACATGCCCAGCGCGATGACCCGGCAAAATGACGGGAAGCTCATCGTGGCCGTCAACTCCGCAGTGGGTTCGGACAACGACATCGTGCTCGTGCGACTGAACGACGACGGCCGCCACGACGCGACGTTCGGGATCGACGGCGCCTCGATCCTCGACGCCGGCCGGCGTGCCGCCGTGAACGCCGTCGTGGCACCCCCCGATACGGGCCCCCTCGCACTCGGGGTCGCCCGCCGGGGATCCCGAGCGGTCGTGGGCGTGTTCCGCTTCGAACCGGACAGCGCCACGGGCCCACCTCCGGCCCAGGGCGTGGTGATGGACGGCTTCGGCGGTCTCCACAGTTTCAGCGCCCGATGCCTGGGCGGACCCGAATCGATTCGGGGCACGTCGTACTGGCAGGGCTGGGACATCGTGCGTGGGGTCGCGATACTGCCCGGCGGTCAGGGCCTCACGGTGGACGCCTACGGCGGGATCCACGGGTTCACCTTCGGCGACGCGCCCGCGTCGGTTCCGAAGACGAAGGGTGGCCCGTACTGGCGGGGGTGGGACATCGTGCGGGGCATTGCCGTGCTGCCCGAGGGAACGGGCGGATACGTACTCGACGGCTTCGGAGGGCTGCACCCCTTCGGCGTCGGCTCGGCCGGACCGCCCGCGGCGATCCGGGGCGCGCCGTACTGGGCCGGTGCCGACAACGCCCGGGGCGTCGCGCTCATGCCGAACGGCCGCGGCGGGTACGTGGTGGATCGAGCCGGTGCCGTGCACCGGTTCGGCGGTGCGCCCGCACCGACCGCCGGCGGCAGTCGGTGGCCTGGCCAGGATGTCGCCCGCGGCATCGCGTTGGCGCCCGACGGCAACGGTGGATGGATCCTCGATCTCTTCGGCGGGCTGCATCCCTTCGGGACCGGAGGCGATGCCGGTCCGGGCTCGACCGTCGGCGGCCCGTACTGGTCGGGGTTCGCGATCGCACGTGGGGTGGCCACACTCCCCTAGGCGCGTCGCCGACATAGGGTCGAGCCATGAACCCAGGCGCACGCCGGAACGTGCTCCTCATCACCGTCGATCAGTGGCGCGGCGAGTGTCTCGGCGCGGCCGGGCACCCCATTGTTCGCACCCCGCATCTCGATCGACTCGCGGCCGAAGGAATGTTGTTCCGCCGCCACTACGCCCAGGCAGCACCGTGTGGCCCGTCGCGCGCGTCACTGCACACCGGGCAGTACCTCATGAACCACCGGTCGCCGCTCAACGGCTCCCCACTCGACGCGCGGTTCACGAATCTGGCCCTCGAAGTCCGCGCCGCCGGGTACGACCCGGTGCTGTTCGGATACACCGACGCGTCGCCCGACCCGCGCGTGCTCGCTCCCGACGACCCTCGCCTGCGAAGTTACGAAGGCGTGCTGCCCGGGTACCGCGCGGTCGTCGACCTTCCCGAACATGCCACGGCCTGGGGGGTGTGGCTTCGCGAGCAGGGATACGACGTTCCCGACGACGTGACCCGGATGTACGAACCGATCTCGGACGCGCCGGGCGCACCCGTGGCCTACGCCGCCGAGCACACGGAGGCCGCATTCCTCACCGGTGAGGTGCTCGAGTACCTGGACGGTGTCGACGAGGACTGGTTCGTGCATGTCGCCTACATCCGGCCCCACCCTCCGTTCGTCGCGCCCGAGCCGTACGCATCGATGTACGACCCGGCGGCGATGCCGGACCCCATTCGGCGGGACTCGTACGTGGATGAAGGCGATGCCCACGTCGTGCTGGGCGGCGCGCTCGCGATCCCGGGGATTCGTTTCGGCGACGACCTCGAGGCGGTGCGTCAGCTCCGCGCGACGTACTTCGGGATGATGAGCGAGGTCGACGCCCAAGTCGGGCGCTTGCTCGACGGCATCCGGGCGCGCGGCCAATGGGACGACACCCTCGTGATCCTGACGTCCGATCACGGCGAGCAGCTCGGCGATCACTGGCTCACGGAGAAGCTCGGCTGGTTCGATCAGAGCTACCACATTCCCCTGATCGTCCATGATCCACGCGCGGTCCCCACGTTCGGCGCGGTCGTCGAGGACGCGTTCACCGAGAACGTCGACCTCATGCCGACGATCCTGGAGTGGCTCGATCTCCCCGTGCCGCTCCAGTGCGACGGCGCCTCGTTGGTGCCGTTTCTCGAGGGTGAGCGGCCCGCGCGCTGGCGCGACGGAGCCTTCTGGGAGTGGGAGTTTCGCGATCCGATCGGAAAGACCGTGGAGTCGATGCTCGACCTCGACATGGACCAGTGCGCCCTGTCGGTGTTGCGGGACGAGCACGGCAAGTACGTGCATTTCACCCGCCTGCCGCCGCTGTTCTACGACCTGGATCGAGACCCGGAGGAGCTGGTGAACCGGGCCGCAGATCCTGAGTACGCCGCGACCGTGCTGGGCTATGCACAACGGATGTTGTCGCTGCGAATGGAGCATGTCGACCAGACGCTCACCGGTCTGGTCGTGACACCGATGGGTGTGCTCGACGGTCGCGTAGAGTCCTCAAAATAGGGCAAATACCCCGCTTGTGATACCAGTCACAAAGTTTCCGGCGATCGTTCAGGCGCCCCCCGGGCCCTGGCTCGATGGGCGCTCGCCGGCGCCGGGGTTCTGACAGAATCTGGCAACACACTGGGCTCTGGTCGCACTGCCCAGGTACTCTGCGGGTCTCGAAAGCCCACTCCATACCTTGTGTGGCATTCGCCCCTTCCAATCCCTGCTGGCGCCGCCGCGCGCCCGGACGGGAGCGGTCGGGGGTTGGCGGAGTGAAAAGGAGTACCTCCATGAATGGTCGCGCCCTTGCGATTGGCTCAGGACTACTCGTCACGATGACGGGGACCGCGTTGCTCGGATCGGCCTCTGCGGCTGCCGACAACGCGGTCCGGACACCGGCTGCGTCCTCGAGCCGGAACATCAAGGCCTCGGTGGCGCGCCCCTCGGCGCTGCCCGCCGTGGACCCGGCAATCCGGGCTCGGAGCGAGGTCGTTGCTCGGGCTCGATTCTTCGAGCACGTCAACCGCGTGAAGTGGTTGGAGACGATTGCGTTCAACGAGGCCGCCGCGCGTGCTCGGGCCCGGGCGAACGCGCCTCGGACATCGAGTTCGGGCTCGGGCGGCAACGTGCTCGAGTGCATCAAACGCCGCGAGAGTCGCGGTCAGTACGACGTCGTCAACTCGTCATCGGGTGCCGCTGGCGCGTATCAGTTCATGCCAGGAACTTGGGACAACAATGCCCGGTCCGCCGGTCGTACGGATCTCGTCGGGGTGAACCCGGCGAACGCCAGTGCGGCCGACCAGGACCAGATGGCTCAGCACCTGCTGGCGACCCAAGGCCTGCGACCCTGGGGAGGCAGTTGTGGTTGATCACACTCATCGTTCGCGTTCACATATTCGGATTGCCCTCGCGGGCGCGCTGGTCGGCGTCGTCGGCCTGAGCGGCGTCGGGGTGGCCTTCGCGGCCGATCGCAACAGTGCCGCAACCCAGCGCCAGGCGAAAGCCGCGCGTGCCGCAGTCACGGTCCCGATCGATGCCGCGCTCGTGTCGAAGGCGCGCGTCGAAGCCGAGGAGAAGTTCCGGGAGGCGATCCTGGCCCGCGAACTCGAGAACCAGGCCCGGTTCTACGCCGCGGTCAGCGAGAAGTTGCGCCAACGGACGAACGTGAACTGGGACGGCATCGCGCGCTGCGAGACCGGTGGCAACTGGTCGATGCAGGGCCCGAAGTTCTCCGGTGGTGTCGGTTTCTACAACGGCACGTGGACCGGTTTCGGTGGTCGTGAGTTCGCTCCCAACGCCGGCATGGCGTCTCGGGCGGAGCAGATCGTGGTCGCCGAACGCGTCTACGCGCGCTACGGCCTGTCGGGCTGGGGCTGTCGCGCGTACGGGTAACCCCCTCAGCGGGCGCTACTTTCCGATCCATCGAGACGACCCCCGCCGACCTCGCCGTCGGTGCCTTCAGCGCCACGCCCCCGTGGCTGGTTGACCCCGACGACCTGCCGTGGCGGCGGGGTCTGGACGGAGTGCGAGCCCGGACGCGTGCCGGGCTCGGAGCACTGACCACGCCGCCGAGGTTCCCGCCGCTCCGGCGGGGTCTGCGCGTGATCTCATCGGTCGGATGGGCCCTGACGGTCTGGTACTTCCGCGAGCGGGGTACCGATCAGTCCCGGGCGGGCGTCTCGGCGCGTTTGCGGAAGAGCTTCGAACGCCTCGGTTCGACCTACATCAAGTTGGGCCAAATCGTGTCCGGCGGCGACGGTCTCTTCCCCGACGAGCTCGTCGGCGAGTTCAAGCTCTTGCGCGACCGAGTACCGGCGGAGTCGTTCGCGTCGGTGCGCGCGATCGTCGAGACCGACCTCGGCCGCCCGCTCGACGCCGTCTTCTCGTCGTTCGCCGAGGAGCCGCTTGCTGCCGCCTCCATCGCGCAGGTCCACGCGGCCCGGCTGGTGACCGGCGAAGACGTCGTCGTCAAGGTGCAGCGGCCGACCGTGGCGCGCCGAGTGCGTCAAGACCTGCGCGCGCTGGCGTGGCTGGGGCCGCGAATGGTCGGACGGATTCCGGTGGCCGCGCTCGCGAACCCCCCGGCACTCGTCGAACTCTTCGCCGAGACCATCGTCGAGGAGTTGGACTTCCGACTCGAAGCCGAGAACATGCTCGACGTTGCCGCGGCGATGGCCAAGATCGGCATCCGCGAGACCGTTGTCCCACGGCCCCATCCGCGATTGGTGACGCGTCGCGTCCTCGTGATGGAGCGCCTGAGCGGGTACAACTTCGACGACGCGGAAGGTATGCACGCGGCGGGGATCGACACCAATGCGCTGCTGCGCGCCGGGTTGATCTCGTTCCTCGAGGGCGCGCTCGTCTACGGCGTCTTCCACGGCGACCTGCACGGCGGGAACCTGTTCGTCATGTCCGACGGTCGGACCGCGCTGCTCGACTTCGGGATCACCGGCCGGCTCGACCAACGCAAGCGCCAGGCGTTGCTCCAGCTCCTGGTGCTCGGCAGCACCGGCGACGTGCGCGGGCAGCTGGCCGCGTTGCGCGATCTGGGCGCGTTCCCGGCCGACACCGATCTCGACGCCGTCGTTGTCGATCTCGGTTTGGATCGACCGGTGAAGGATCCGACCCTCATGAGCGCGGACGAACTGGTCGGCGAGCTGCGGGACCTCACGAAGAAGCTGCTCGAATACGGCGCGCGGGCACCGAAGGAACTGATGCTCTTCGTGAAGAACATGATGTTCCTCGACGGTGCGACCGCGACGCTCGCCCCCGACCTCGACATCCTGGGCGAGATCGCCCACGTCTACCTCTATTTCCAGGCCCAGTACGGCGACCAGATCGCGCAGGACCTCGGGCTCGCCGCCGCACCGGATCTCGACCTCGCGTCGGTCAAGGCCAGTCTCGGGGTCGGTCCCGAGTGGGGTGACTCACTCACCTACGCCGAGGTGCGCGAGCGGCGGGAACTCATCCGTTCACGGATGCAGGCTCGCCAACGTCGACGGCGCTGACCCGCCACTTGTCGCCGCTGCGGGGCCGGGCCCTCGGTACGCTCGGTGGATGCCCGAGTTGCCCGAGATGCAGGCCCTCGCCGAACGGTTGGAAGAGTTCCTCGAGGGCGCAGCCTTCGTCGGCGTCGACCCGCTCGGGTTTGCCGCGCTGAAGACGGTGACCCCGCCGCCGGACGCCGTGGTCGGTGCGCACCTCACCGCGGTGACCCGTCGAGCGAAGTACCTCCGGTTCGTCACCGATCGCGAGATTGCGATCGTGTTCCACCTGTCGCAGGCGGGCCGCCTCGATGTCGAGACCCCGACCAAGAAGACCAAACCGAAGGGTGCGGCCGTCCGGTTCCGGTTCGACGACGATCGCGCGGTGCTCATCCGTGAACACGGCCACGAACGCAAGGTGGCGTGGTGGGTGCTCGACGCCACCGATGAAGGTCCGACGGTCGGGCTCGGTCCCGAGCCGGATTCCGACGAGTTCGAGACGCTGCTCCTCACGTCGACCGACAAGCGTCGGATCCATACGTTCCTGCGCGATCAACGGACCGTCGCGGGGATCGGACGCGGGTACGCCAACGATGCGCTGCATCGTGCGCACATCTCGCCCTACGCCACGCTGGCCAAGATGGATCCCGAGGCTCGGCGTCGATTGGTCGATGCGATTCGGGTGACGATGGCCGAGGCGCTCACGTCCGAACGGGATCGACGCGGCGGGCTGTCCGAACCGAAGCTCGGGGACCGGTTCCGGGTGCACAACCGCCACGGACTGCCGTGTCCCGAATGCGAGACGCCGATGCGGCGCGTCTCGTTCGAGAGTCACGAGATCACCTACTGCCCGACGTGCCAGACCGACGGCAAGATCCTCGCCGACCGCCGAATGTCGCGCCTCGTCAAGTAGCCCGGCAAAGATGGACCACAGCGGTGGCCGTCTCAGAACGCGGCCACCGCCGGGTCTCGCCCCAGGGGTATCGGAACATCTCCGCTCAGTCTTGAGCCCCCGAGCCTCGTAGAGTCCCCGGCGTGACGTTCTCCGCTGGTGCCGTAACCCTGGGGTCCATCCCGAGCCCGAGCGACGGTGTGATCCATCTCGGTCCGGTCCCGCTGCACATGTACGGCCTGATGATCGCGCTCGGCGTCGTGGTCGCGGCGAAGGTCGGTCGCACGCGCTACGTGAAGCGGGGCGGTGACGGCGAGGCCTTCGATTCCATCGGCTTCTGGGGTGTCGTCGGGGGTGTGATCGGTGCCCGGCTCTACCACGTGATCACCGACTACCAACTGTTCGAGGGTCACTGGGAACGATCGATCCAGATCTGGCGCGGTGGGCTGGGGATCTGGGGCGCGGTCGTCGGGGGCGCGCTCGCCGTGTTCGTCGTCGCTCGCCGCCGGCACGTGGATTTCGCACCGATTGCCGATGCGGTCGTTCCGGGCCTGGCCTTCGCGCAGGGGATCGGCCGGTGGGGGAACTGGTTCAACCAGGAACTCTTCGGCGAGCCCTCCACGCTCCCGTGGGCGGTCGAGATCGATCGGGCCCATCGGCCGGTGGAGTACATCAACGAACGCACCTTCCAACCGACGTTCCTCTACGAATCGCTCTGGTGTGTCGCGCTCGGGTTCGCGTTGATCGCCCTGGACCGGAAGTTCAAGTTCGCACGGGGTCAACTCTTCGCGTTGTACGCAGCCGGGTACACGATGTTCCGGTTCGTCATGGAAGAGATGCGGGTCGATCCCGCGCACACGATCGGTCCGCTACGAATCAACGCCTGGGTCAGCATTCTCGTCTTCGTCTTCTCGGTCGGGGTGTTCCTCTACCTCGGTCGCCGGGCGCGTGCCCGAGGCGTCACGGTGTCCGGGCCCGAAACGGGGGAGATCGAACTCGACGAGGGTGCCGAACTCAGCACTTGATTCGAGGCGGATGTGTCCGCCATGGGCGGCCACCGCATCGTGCACGATCGCGAGTCCGAGTCCCGAGCCACCGTGAGCCCGGGTGCGGGCGGGATCGGCTCGCACGAACCGTTCGAATGCGCGATCGGCTGTGTCCCGGTCCATCCCGGGACCGGTGTCGCGAATCGCGACCTTGACCGAGTCGGGTCCGCCGCGGACCGTGAGCGTGATCGGCGCGGAGTCGGGGGTGTGGACGAGCGCGTTTCCGACGACGTTGGCGAACACCTGGCGGACGAGCGCGTCGTCGCCCGCGACGGAGCAGTCGCCGGCGACGTCCAGGTCGATGGTGCGCGCCGAGGCCGTGACCTTCGCGTCGGCGACGGCATCGCGCGCGATCGCGGCGAGATCGACGGGGCGATGTTCGATCGGACGCGACTGATCGAAGCGGGCCAGCGTGAGGAGATCGTCGATCAGACGGGCCATGCGTTCGGATTCCAGACGGGTACGCCGCATCGCGTCTTCGAGTTGGTCCGCGTCGGCCAGCCCACCCGCCGCGAAGAGTTCGGCGTAGCCGCGAATGGTCTGGACCGGAGTACGCAGTTCGTGGCTGGCATCACCGACGAACCGACGCAGCCGCGCGTCGGTTGCCGCGCGGGCGCCGAACGCCTCCTCGAGCCGGCCCAACATCGTGTTGATGGCATGACTGAGGTCGCCGGCCTCCGTGCCCGGTGCGGCTTCGGGCACCCGCTGGGTCAGGTCGTCGTCGTCGATCGTCACCGCGGCCGACGCCATTCGTTTGAGGGGTCGGATCCCCAGGCGCAGGACCCACCAGGTCATGAGGACGAGGACGGCGAGGATGATGCCGGCGACGATGAACGCGATCGTGCGGAGTTCCCGCGTGGAAGCCTCCACGGTGTCGAGGGGAGCCGCGAGGACGAGGATCGTGTCCGAATCCGCGCGGGATCGAGCAATGACCCGGTAGCTGTGGTCGCCGTGCTGGGCGTCGACGGTGAACGGGCCCGCGGTTCGTTCCGCCGCCGTTCGGGCCTGTCCGACATCCAACGACGGTGGGTTCTGCGACGTCCCCGTGATGATGTTGGGCCGTCCGAGGACCCGGACCGTTCCCGACGCGTCGATCGCGGCAACGAAGAACTCGTTGAACCCGTTCGGTCCCCGGAGTGGTGGAGCGCCCTGGGCCGACGACGGGTCGCTGAGGGGGGCGCGGAAATCGAAGCCGCGGTCGATGCCGCGGTCGAAGGGCGCCGCCGCCCCGTCGAGCCGGCGATCGACCTGGTCCACGAGCCGATCCTCGGCCAGGCGCGTCGTCACCAGTGCCCCGGAGACCACGACGATCGCCAGGAGCGACATCGCCATGAGGAGTCGGGCGCGTAAGGACACTGCTACCCGACTCGGAGGGTGTAGCCGACCCCGCGGACGGTGTGGATGAGGCGGTCCCGGTCGGCGTCGACCTTCTTCCGCAGGTAGGCGATGTACGTCTCGACGATGCGGCCGTCGCCCCCGAAGTCGTAGTCCCAGACGTGATCGAGGATCTGCGCTCGAGAGAGCACCCGTCCCTGATTCGCGAGGAGGAATCGGAGCAGGTTGTATTCGGTGGGCGACAGCGAGATGTCGCTTCCGCCGCGGGTGACACGGTGGGCGTCGTCATCGAGTTCGAGATCCTCGCAGCGGAGCACCACGCCGGCCGTCGCCATGCCCGATCTCCGCAGTACGGCGTCGACGCGCGCGACGAGCTCGTCGAGGCTGAACGGTTTGACGAGGTAGTCGTCGCCGCCCAATGTGAGGCCGCGGACCTTGTCGCCGGTTTCGTCGCGGGCCGTGAGGAAGATGATCGGGGTCTTGCACTGTTCGGAGCGCAACCGCCGACAGACTTCGAATCCATCGAGGTCGGGCATCATGACGTCGAGCAGGATGAGGTCGGGGAGCACCGTGCGGGTCAACTCGAGCGCCTCGCGGCCGTTTCCGGCAGTTTCGACCTCGTATCCCGAGTGCGCCAGCGCGGCCGCCAGCATCGTCCGGAGGTGTTCCTCGTCATCCACGAGGAGGAGTCGTTGGCTCATGAACTCGCAGTTCCCGGCTTCGAAAGGTCAAAGATCGTGACACCGTCCACGGTACGCGAGCCGAAGCGGGACTGGACCCATGCCGAGATCGCGCTGCCGGTACCACTGTTGCCGCCGCCGGGGACGCCGAAGTTACTGGCGATGAAATAGTGCACCGACCCGTTCTGTACAAGTGCTCGGAACTCCGCGAGCGTGGGGGTCGGGTCGGAACCGTTGAATCCGCCGATCGCCATGATCGGTTGACCGGACGCGAGCTGCATGCCCGCGCCGTTCGTCGCGCCGATCGTGGCCGCGGCCCATCGGTATCCACCGGACCGGGCGCCCTCGAGGAGTGTGGTCAGGGTCGGGCCCGGCGTCGGCGACCCGAAGACGCCACCGCCACCACCCGGGCCGCGACCCCCTCCGGGGAGCCCACCTCCTGGCAACCCACCTCCTGGCAACCCACCGGCTCCGGGGAAGCCGCCGGCTCCGGGGAAGCCGCCGGCACCCGGGAAGCGTGAGCCGAAACCGTTCCCGCCGGGACCGACGCCACCGGGACCCCGGCCGACGGTCTGGTTGACGACGGTCGGTCCCGACGTCGGCAGCGGTCCTTGGTGAGCGGCTCGTGCCGTGGTCACGCTCGCGGCCGTGGGGGCGACCAACGTCAGGACGATCGCACCGGCCGCGGCGGCGCCGGACAGCCACCGCCGGGCCGGCGCGCACACGAGGAGCAGACCGACGACAACCGCTCCTGCGACCAGCCCATCGGCAAGGTGGGGGTGCCAGTCGGGGGATCGGTCGAGAAGCCGGCGGAGCCACCACACCGTGACGACCCACGTGGCCGCCATGGCGACGCGAGACCACCACGCGGCGCGAGCGCGCCAGAGCGTGACCGACCCGATGCCGACCACGGCACCGACGGCGGGCGCCAGGGCGACCGCGTAGTACTCGTGGATGATTCCCTGCCCCAGGCTGAATGCGATGCCGGTGACGAGGAGCCAACCGCCCCAGACGATCAGCGCGGCGCGCGTGCGATCGGTTCGGGATCGCCGGAGCGTCAGGACCAGACCGATCGCGAGGAGTACCAACGCGCCGGGGAGCAACCAGGAAGCCTCTCCGCCGAACTGGGAGTTGAACATCCGGGTCCACCCGGTCGCACCCCAGAACCCGGTGCGGCCGTTGCCGGCCGGGCCCGCGCCGACGCTCCCCGTCTCGTTGCCGGAGAGGCGCCCGAACCCGTTGTACCCGAACAACACGTTCCAGAACGTGTTGTTCTGTGATCCACCGATATAGGGACGGTCGGTCGCCGGAGTGAGCATCACGATCGCGATCCACCAGCCGGCACTGACGGCCATCGCCCCGGCCATGACCGCACCTTGGCGAACCCGTCGCCACCAGCCGCCGGGCGCGGCGAGGAGATACGCGAGCGCGAAGCCGGGAATCACGAGGAACGCCTGGAGTTCCTTGGCGAGGAAGGCGAGTCCGAGCGCAGCGCCGGTCAGGATCACCCATCGCGTCTGATCCGCCTCGATGGCGCGCGTCAGGCAGTACGCCGCGGCGACGAGCGCCAGCACCAGCAGCGAGTCTGGATTGTTGTAGCGGAACATCAAAGTGGCGACGGGAGTAGTCGCGAACACGGCACCCGCGATCAGGCCGGCGGCCGGCCCGAACCAGCGGCGCACCGTGAGGTACAGCAGGCCGACGGCTGCGACCCCTTCGATCGCTTGGGGGGCGAGGATGCTCCACGAGTTCACGCCGAAGATCCGCGCCGTGATCACGGCCGGCCACAGGCTCGCCGGACTCTTGTCCACGGTGATGAAGTTCGACGCGTCGGTCGAGCCGTAGAAGAACGCCTTCCAGCTCTTGGTCCCGGCCTGCACCGCGGCGGCGTAGTACGAGTTTCCCCAGCCGGATGCGCTGAGGCCCCAGAGGTACAGCACGGCCGTCGACGCGAGCAGCGCCAGCAGCGCGGGCCTTACCCATCGGGGATCAGCCGGCGAACCACGCCACCAGTGCGCGCGCGAACGAGCCGGGCGTGGGGTGGCCCCGGCCGCCGCGGGGTCGGCGGTCAGCGGTCGATCAAGGACGTTGTACATGGCACATGCCGATCATCGGTCGTGGGCGAGGGTGAGGAATCGGGCGATGCCGGCCAGCGGCCAGGTGACGCACAGGACCCCGATCTCGGCGATGAGGCCGCCGCCGACTGCATGGATTCCGACCAGTGCGGCGCTGGTGAGGACCAATGCCGCGGCCAGAACTCCGATGGCCCGCAGCCATCGTGGTCGCGCTCGTCGCCACGTGAAGCGGGCATTGAGCCACGTATTGGCGACGAAGAGGGTGCTGACCGCGGCCAGGTTCGCGCCGATCGCACCGAAGGCGGGCCGCAGGAGCAGGAAGATGACGAGCGACGCGACCGTGCTGAAGATTCCGATCGTCCCGAACGCCACGAGCCGTCGGCCGAAGTCGTCGCGGGGAGGTGGATGGGCCTCGCGGACCTCGATGCGGCCGCGGCCGGCGAGAAAACTCCGGGCGAGGCGCAACGCGCCCCGGACGTCGCCGGCGGCGGTGGCACGGATGTCGACCTGACTGTCGGCGTCGTCGGTCCAGTCGACGGGGACCTGGTGGATCCGCAACCCGTTGTGTTCGGCGAGGAGGAGCAGCTCGGTGTCGAAGAACCACGCGTCGTCCTCGATCGCGTCGAGCAACTCGCGCGCGACGTCGGCGCGGATGGCTTTGAACCCGCATTGCATATCGCGGATCTGGGTGGCAAAGAGCGCCCGGAGACCGAGGTTGTAACAACGGGAAATGAGTTCGCGCTTCGGGCCGCGCGCCACCCGCGCGCCCGCCGACAGGCGTGATCCGATGGCGAGTTCCGAGTGCTCCGAGAGCAGAGGCGCGATCATCGGGAGCAGCGCGTCGAGGTCGGTCGAGAGGTCGATGTCCATGTACGCGACGATCGGGCTGATGCTCGTCGTCCAGGCGTGGCGAAGCGCGAGCCCCCGTCCCTTGCCCGAGAGATGACACACGCGGACATTCGGGAGCTGGGTCGCGAGCCCATCTGCGATCGCGCCGGTCGCGTCCGTCGAAGCGTTGTCGGCCACGGTGATCGACCAACTCAGGGGAAACTCCTTCGACAGGTACGAATGGAGGCGCCGCACACTGGCTTCGACCACGGCGGCTTCGTTGAACACGGGGAGCACGATGTCCAAGGTCGCGGGCCCACCGTCGGTGGGCGTGTCGAGCCGGGGGGCGGTCGCAGGCGAGCTGATCACCGGCACCATGGTGGCGGTCAATACCGAGAGTTCCGTGAGAGCCCACTCAGAGCTTGTCGAGAGTGTGACCACTGGCCGGGACATCACGTTCGCGACCGGCTCGTTACTAGGCTCGGGGCTTCCCCGATCCCGCATGGAGTGTTGCAATGAGCATGCCCGCGCCCGCCACGAGTGCGCTCGCCGCCCGAGCCGTCGGTGCGTCGAAGGTCTACGGCGAAGGTGAAGCCGAAGTTCGAGCGCTCGACAACATCTCGGTCGACTTCTCGTCCCACCAGTTCACGGCGATCATGGGCCCGTCGGGTTCGGGGAAGTCGACGCTGCTTCATTGTCTGGCCGGTCTCGATCGAGTCACGGCCGGCCAGGTCTTCATCGGCGATGTCGAGATCAGCAGCAGCAGTGAGAAGCAACTCACCTTGATCCGGCGGGACCGCATCGGATTCATCTTCCAGTCGTTCAACTTGATC
>JAENVU010000161.1 GCA_016650415.1 Acidimicrobiia bacterium | reverse complement strand
TTCGACCCGGGAGCGACCCCTCGACGGGTTCATCCGGGCCGGCGCGTTCGTGCCCTTCACGACCCAGGCGAATGTCTCGGGCCAACCCGCGATCAGTCTTCCGATGCACTGGACCGCCGATGGCCTGCCCGTCGGTGTGCAGCTCATGGCCAGTTTCGGCCGGGAGGATCTGCTGATCCAAGTGGCCGCCCAACTCGAAGCGGCGGCACCATGGTCCGATCGCCGTCCCCCCGTCCACGCCTCGGCGTGACCTGTCCCCCGGAGATTCTGTGACCGATTCCCCCGAACTCGGATCGCTCGACGCCACCGCGCAGGCGGCGCTCGTCACCAACGGCGATGCGACGGCCACCGAGCTGGTCGAGGCGGCGATCGCCCGCGTCGAGCAGGTCAACCCCGAGCTCAACGCCGTCATCCATCCCCTGTACGAGCGGGCCCGGACCCACGCCGCCGGATCGTTGTCCGGACCCTTCGCCGGCGTCCCGATGGTGGTGAAGGATCTCGACGGCGAACTCGCCGGCGCACCGCTGCATCTCGGCAACACACTGCTGAAGTCGATCGGGTACACCGCGACGGTCAACTCGTACCTCTTCGACAAGCTGGAACAGGCCGGGTTCGTCATCATCGGCAAGACCAACACGCCGGAGTTCGGACTCCAGGTGACGACGGAACCGCACGCCTACGGCGCGACCCACAACCCGTGGGACCTCACTCGCAGCACCGGTGGGTCGAGTGGCGGATCGGCCGCGGCGGTCGCGAGTGGCATGGTGCCGGTGGGTCACGCCGGCGACGGGGGTGGGTCCATTCGGGTCCCGTCGAGCGAGTGCGGACTCGTCGGCCTCAAGCCCTCGCGTGGCCGAGTGTCGGTGGGACCCCAGGACGGCGAGGTCTGGAACGGCCTCGTCGCCCGCCACGTCGTGACGCGCACGGTGCGCGATTCGGCCGCGATCCTCGACATGGTCGCGGGCCCGATGCCCGGTGATCCCTACTCCGCGCCACCTCCGTCGCGGCCCTTCCTCACGGAGGTCGGTGCCGACGTCGGGCCCCTGCGGATCGGACTGCGCACCGCCGCACCCGGCGGGCTGTGCGAGGTCGATGCCGAAGTCGTCGCGGCGACCGAAGCCACCGCCCGCGCCCTCGAATCACTCGGACACGTCGTGGAGATCGCGGCGCCCGACGCGCTCGACGATGCCGACCTCATCACCGCCTTCCTCAGCGTGGTCGCGGCCAACGGTCTCGGATTGGTGACCGACCTGGAACAGATGGCGGGGCGCCCGGTGACCGCCGCCGACGTCGAGCCCGGCACCTGGGCGCTGGCGGAAGCGGGCCGTGAGGTGTCGGCGCTGCAATACCTGCAGACGATCCACACGGCCCATGCGTGGACCCGCCGCATGCTCGAGTGGTGGCACTCCGGCTACGACCTCCTGCTCACCCCGACCCTGGCCGACCTGCCGCCCAAGCTCGGCACCCTCAACCCCGTCGACGGCGACCCGGCCATGAACACGATCCTGCAGACGCCGTACGCGATCTTTGCCGCCGGGTTCAACGTTTCCGGCCAACCCGCGATCTCCGTACCGACCGGCATGAGCGCGTCGGGATTGCCGATCGGGGTACAACTCGTCGCGGCCGCCCACCGCGAGGACCTGCTCATCGCGGTCGCGGCCCAACTCGAATCGGCCATGCCCTGGGCCGACCGTCGACCCCCGATCTTCGCTACCTGAAGGAGCGCACCGTGGGAGATCCACTCGCCCAACTCGACGCCACCGCCCAGGCCGACCTGGTCCGCACCGGTGAGGTGACGGCCGCGGAGCTCGTCGACGCGGCGATCGCGCGCATCGAGGCGATCGACCCGCAGCTCCACGCCTTCACCACGACACGATTCGACGCAGCACGCGCCGAGGCGGCCGACCGGTTGCCGGACGGTCCCTTTACGGGCGTGCCCTTTGCGCTGAAGGACCTCTCCTGCACGCTGGCCGGCGAACCCTCCTACGACGGGGTGACCGTCCTCCAACAGGAGGACTGGCGGTCACCGGTCACCAGCAACCTCGCGGCTCGGTTCCAGGCCGCGGGTCTGGTCATCGTCGGGCGCACCAGCAGTCCGGAGTTGGGCATCATGCCGACCACCGAACCGCTCGCGTACGGACCGACCCACAACCCGTGGGATCTCGGGCGCACTCCCGGTGGTTCCAGCGGCGGCTCGGCGGCCGCGGTCGCGGCCGGGCTGGTGCCGTTCGCGCATGCGTCCGACGGTGGCGGCTCCATCCGGATCCCGGCCGCCTGCTGCGGCCTGGTGGGCCTGAAGACGTCCCGAGGTCGTACGTCGGTCGGACCGGCCAGTGACGAAATCGGTCGTCCCCTCTCGGTGCAGTTCGCGCTCACGCGGTCGGTACGCGACGCCGCCGCGCTGCTCGATGCGGTGGCCGGACCCGCGATCGGCGATCCCATCAGCCCGTTGCCGCCCGAGCGGCCCTACGTCGAGTCGCTGACCACACCGATCGCCGCGCCACTGCGCATCGGGATCATGACGACGATGCCGGGCACGAACGACCTCGCCGATGCCGAGACCGTGGCGGCGACCGAGGCCGTCGGTCGCCACCTGGAAGCGGCGGGCCATATCGTCGAGGTGGCCCATCCCGCCGCGTTCGACGAGTCGGAACGCATGACCGCGTTCCTCCCGATCTGGTCGGCGATGGCGACGTCGAACGTGATGGCGATCGAGCGCAAGATCGGACGCGCCGTGGTCGAGGGTGACATCGAACCGCTCACCTGGATCCTGGCCGAAAGCGGCCGCAACACCAACGGCGGCGAACTCATGGATGCGATGTTGGCGATGGGCGAGTTCAGTCGCCGTTTCCTCCAATGGTGGGCCGACGGCTTCGACCTCCTCCTCACCCCGACCTTGGGCGAACTGCCACCCGAACTCGGTGTGCTGCAGACCCCGAACGAACCCTTCGTCGGCTTCGGGCGGGGCGGAACCTTCACGCCCTTCACCCCCGTGACGAACCAGACCGGACAACCCGCAATCTCGCTGCCCGTCGGTCAGAGCGCCGCCGGCCTCCCGATCGGCGTCCACCTCGTCGCGGCATCGGGTCGGGAGGATCTCCTGCTCGGCCTCGGCGCCCAACTCGAGGTGGCCATGCCCTGGGCGGGACGGATCGCGCCGGTCCATGCCTGAGCGCCCGGTCCGCCTCGGGGGTGGCCAAGGCTTCTACGGCGACACTCCGCGCGCCGTCCAAGGCCTCCTCGATGCCGGCATCGACTACCTGTGCCTCGAGGCGCTCGCGGAACTCACCCTGGCGATCCTGCAGAAGGACCGTGCCCGCGACGAGTCGCTCGGCTACACCCGGGACCTCCCCCGCTATCTGGCCGCGGCCATGCCCGCGATCCTCGACGGACGCACGAAGGTCATCACCAACTCCGGCGGCATCAACCCGCGCGCCGCGGCCCTCGCAGCCGTCGCCACCGCGAAGCAGATGGGCGTCTCCGGACTGAAGGTCGCAACGGTGCTCGGCGAC
>JAENVU010000160.1 GCA_016650415.1 Acidimicrobiia bacterium | reverse complement strand
CGTTCCGAGATCGTCGCCCTGCGCGGATGATGGCGCCGCGCACCGTCGGCCTCGTGGCCATCGGTGGTGCGATCGGCACGCTCCTGCGTGACGGAGTCAGTCGGGTCGCTCCGGTCGCGGTCGGCACGTTCCCCACGACGACGCTGACGATCAACCTCGCCGGGACGTTCTGCCTCGGCCTGCTCCTCGGTACGCTGACGCGGCGCCGGCCGCACGACGCCATCTGGCGCCCACTGCTCGGCGTCGGGGTGCTCGGCGGATTCACGACGTTCTCCACCTTCGCCGTCGAGACCGTGCAACTCATCCGGGCGGACCAGGTTGCGATCGCCGCGACCTATACGGTGGTCTCGATCGTCGGCGGCCTCTTCGCTGCGTTCCTCGGTGCGCGATGCGCCGGTATCGCGCCCCGGCTCGTCGTCGAGGACGAGCAATGATCACGCTCGCCATCGTCCTCGCCGGCGCGCTCGGGGCACCGAGCCGCTACCTCGTCGAACGCTCGATCTCGATCCGAACGGGCGCCCGATACCCGTGGGGGACCCTCCTCGTGAATCTCCTCGGCGCCGGGGCTCTCGGCCTGCTCGCCGGAAGTATCGAGTACCACCACGTCGACCGGGACCTGGCCCGCGTCGCCGGCGTGGGCTTCCTCGGCGCCTTCACGACCTTCTCGACGTTTGCCGTCGAGGCAAACCGGCTCCGCCTCCCGGCGCGACTCGGATACCTCGGTGCGAGCCTCGGTGGCGGGCTGATCCTGGCCGGGATCGGAGTGGCGATCACGGCCCGGTGATCGCCACACCGATCGGGTTGCCGTCGGGTCCTCTGCGACCGTCTCGAACGGGGCCGCGTGCTGATCCATGGGAACGAGCCCCTACCATCGGGGGGATGAGTTCGCTGCAGTGGGACCACGAGCCGGTCCTGCATGACCCCGTCGTCCTGGCCGCCTTCACCGGGTGGAACGACGCCGCCGATTCGGCCAGTGACGCGGTGGACTGGGTCGCGGCCCGCTACGGATCAGTGGAGTGCGCGACCATCGATGCGCAGGTCCACATCGACTTTCAAGCCCAACGCCCGGTGGTCACGCTGATCGACGGAGTCACCCGCGATCTCTCGTGGCCGCGCTATTCCGTGCGGGCGGCCGCGACGCCCGACGGGCAACCCGACCTGGTGGTGATCACCGGTCCGGAACCGAACTACGACTGGCGTGGGTTCTGCGACTCGATCATCGAGGTCGCGCGGACCGTGGGAGCCGACACCATCGTGACCTTCGGGTCACTCCTGGCCGACAGCCCCCACTCGCACGCGCCGCGGATCACGGGCAGTGCGACCGACCCGGAGATCATGGATCGCATCGGCCTGACCCGATCCCGGTACGAAGGACCGACTGGCATCGTCGGCGTGGTGCACGACACCTGCCGCCAAGCCGGTTTCGTTTCGGCCTCGCTGTGGGTGCCCGTCCCCCATTACGTCGCGGCACCGCCGAATCCGCCGGCGATCACCGCCCTACTCGAGGGCTTCGCCCGGACCGTCGGCCTCGACCTCGACCTGCGCGAGCTGCGCGTGGCCTCGGACGCGTGGCGGACCCGTGTGGATGCCGCCCTCGCCGCGGACGACGACCTCCGCGAATACGTCGACAACCTCGAAGCGCAACAGGTCGACGAAGCCGTGGACCCCGACGAACTCCCGGACGGCGAGTCGATCGCCGAGGCCTTCGAGGAATACCTCCGCGACCAGGGCGCCTGAATCACCCACATCAGACCCGGCCAGGGACACTCGGCCGATGCTGAATGTCAGTTCAGGAGATCCTCGGCGAGCGCGAGCCACAACTGCGTCGACAGATCGAGGCTTTCCTGATCGACGCGTTCGTCGTGGCCGTGGAACATTCGGGCGTAGTCCTCGAACCCGATCCGCCGGCTGAAGAGTCCGAATCCGTAGCCGACGGAACCGGCACGCCGGAAGAAGCGGTTGTCGGTTCCACCCGTCATGATCGTCGGCACGAGCGCGGACCCTTCACAGAGCCGACCCGTGACCCGGCTCAGGGAATCCCAGAGCGGTGTGTCGATCGGCGATGCCGTCGCGGGATCGTCGTTCGACGAGATCTCCACGCGGTCGGCGAGATCGCCGATCGCCTCCATGAGCAAAGCTTCCGCCGCGGCGCCGGATTGGCCGGGCATCGTGCGCACGTCGACCTGCAGCTCAACCCGGTCCGGAATGATGTTGGTCTTCGTGCCGCCGTGGACGA
This sequence comes from Acidimicrobiia bacterium, assembly GCA_016650415.1. Taxonomy (GTDB): domain Bacteria; phylum Actinomycetota; class Acidimicrobiia; order IMCC26256; family JAENVU01; genus JAENVU01. The sequence goes on along the minus strand of JAENVU010000160.1, from coordinate 1,514 downwards.
CGGTCGGCGCCATCGTCGTGTGGGTGCACGAGTGCGCGATGCGGCCGAGTCCGACGGGCAGGTCGCCGATCAGAGCTTCGATCTCCTCCGGGTCGGTGAGTCCGGACGGGAATCCCAGACCCTCGACGTAACGTCGCCAGGTATCTCCGATCCGAACCTCGGGACGGAACTCCGAAATGCGTCGCACGATCTCGGCTGCGGTCACGAGCGCGTTGTCGGTCTTGTAGGCCTGGGAGGCGTGGCTGGGCGTGCCGTGGACCGTGATCTGGGACCAGAAGGTTCCCTTTTCCTCGACCATGATCGGGAGCCGAGTGCCCATCGGGGTCGGCACTTGGTACCCACCCGATTCGGTGATCACGTAATCGGAGCGCATCGCGTCGAGTTCGTGGTCCAGGAGGTACTTCGCGCCCCACGTACCGAGCGCCTCCTCATCGGCGACGCCGAGGAACATCAGCGTGCCCTTCGGGGCGAACCCCGATTGGGCGAGGTGCTTGAAGGCGACGGCCATCGTGGACGTCAGGTTGAGCATGTCGACCGCGCCGCGGCCCCAGATCATGCCGTCGTCGTCGAGTTCGGCACCGAAGGGATCGCGGGTCCACCCATCCGGGTTCACCGGAACAACGTCGGTGTGTCCCATCAGCATCAACGTCGGAGCGGTGGGATCCGATCCTTCGAGCTTGGCCAGCACGCTGCGCCGGCCGGGCTGCGGCTCGTAGTGCTCGATGTCGGCTCCGCAGCCTTCGAGGTATCCGGTCAAGAGGTCGGAACTGCGAATCTCGTGGCCCGATTCGACGGCACCGTCGTTCACGCACTCGTTCCGGATCAGGTCCTGGAGGAGCGCCGTGGCTTCGTTGGTGAGATCGTCGACCATCCAAGGACGGTAGCCCGACCGGCTGGGTTCAGCTCGTGGCCGCAACGCGATAGACGAACGCGCCGTCTTCGTCCCAGCGTTCGGCCTCACCGGCCTGCCGGAGATGTTCCAGGTGGGCGAAGGTCTCGCTCTCGGCCATCACGCCCCAGTGTCGCTCCGGGAACAGCTCGTGGGAGAGTCCGACCACGCTCGCCGGCCCGAGCGCGAGCGAGACCTCACGCAGTTTCTCCATCCGCTCGAAGTGGTGTTCCTTGATCGCTTCGACGCGGCCGGGGACATCTGCGAACGGGTGGCCGTGGGCGGGCAGACCGAGCCGCACGTCGTCCAGCGCACCGACGAGATCGAGGGTCGCCAAGTACGAGTTGAGGGCATCGCCTTGACCGGACCCGGCAACGTGCGGAGTAATCGTCGGCAACACGTGATCGCCGGAGAGCAACACGCCGTTCTCGGGGTCGTAGAGACAGAGATGGTCCAGGGTGTGACCGGGCGTGTGCAGGGCGAGCCAATCGCGGCCCGCCAAGCGGATCGGCGATCCGTGACGGACTCGACGGGTGGGATCCGGCGGGGCGAAGAGCAAGCGCATTGCGCGGATCATCATGCGGCGGGACAGAGGCGGATTGGGATGGGTACTCCCACCCCAAGG
>JAENVU010000159.1 GCA_016650415.1 Acidimicrobiia bacterium | reverse complement strand
TGCGCGGCGATCCAGATCTCGGCGTCGCCGCGGAACGTCGCTCGGACGAGCTCCAGGATCTTGTATCGGACGGCCCGGCACTCATTGCCGCTTGGGGTGAGCTGATGGTGGAGGTCGCTCCTCGAGTGTCTCCGATCCTGCTCCTGCTCCGCGACGTCGCGGCGCACGATCCTTCGGCGTCGATGCTCTTTGCCGAACTCGAGACCGATCGCTTGACCCGCATGGCCGACAACGCTCGTGCACTGGACCGGTTGGGTGCCCTTCGGCGGGGCGTCTCGCGCGCCGCGGCGCGTGACATCATGTGGACCTACACCGCTCCGGATCTGTACGACGTGCTGGTACGCCGGCGCGGATGGTCGGTTCGCCGATATGCGCGATTGGTGGTCGAAGGCATGACTGCGGCCCTGCTCTGATGCAGCTGACCGGAAGGCGATGCTTCGCTCGGTCATGATCGCCCGGATCACCCCAAGGTGTCGGCAAACAGACCAAGCATGGCCGCCCACGATCGTCGGTCGGCTGCTTCGTCGTAGGCAATCACCGTCGGCATCTCGGCCTTCGACGCGTCGGGGTTCGTGAAGCTGTGCACCACCCCGCCGAGGAGCAGCATCTGCCAGTCGACGCTACCGGCCCGCATCTCGGCTTCGAACTCGGCCCGTTGGTCGGGCGGGATGATCGGATCGTCGGCGCCGATGTTGACGAGCACGGATCCCGAGATGTTCGCGGCATCATCCGGGCGGGGCGTTCCGAGCCCTGAATGGAACCCGACGATGGCCTTCAGATCGACGCCGGCGCGCCCGAGTTCGAGGGCCATCGTGCCGCCGAAGCAGTACCCGATCGCGGCGACCCGGTTCGTGTCGGCCTGGGCCTGGTCGAGGAGCACGTCGAGGCCGGCCCGACCCAAGCGGCGGATCCGATCGGCGTCGGTGCGGAGATCGGCGAGTCGAGCCATCGCCTCGGCACGCGAGAGTCGCCCACCGCCGCCGTGGTAGTCGAGGGCGAAGGCGACGTATCCGAGGCTCGCGAGTCGTTCGCAGACATCGCGCTCGTGCGTTCCGAGACCGGGCCCTTCGTGACAGACGAGTATCGCCGGTCGCGGCCCGTCGACCGCCTCGTCGATCGCGAGATGCCCCTGGTGCTCGTTGCCGTCGACGGCATAGTTGATGGTCTCGGTCCGCATGTCGGGGCCCTTTCGCTCGTATCGGGAAGGGTGCGACCGGGACTGTAGGCGCACGTGGATCGATCTGATCGGCCCTCGGATCGCCCTCGCGATCGCCCGGAGACTTGACGGGCCCGGCCCGTCGCGGCCAGGGTCAATCAGGGCATTTCGGTGCGATCGGGGGAGCGACACCATGGCACGAACACGATTCCGGTCGACGGCTACGGGCGCGGTGGTCGTCGCCCTGTTGGTCGGCAGCCTGGGCGCCGTCGCACCGAGTGCGGTGGCCGGCGCCGATCACGGAGGGAGCAACCGTGGACGGGTCCCGAACCCGACCGTGACCGTGCCGACCGCCGTGGGCAATGGCATCTTCAATCTCCAGGCCGACCTCACCGACTTCCCGAAGTACGGCTACGAGGAGCAGGAGTTCTTCCTCGAAGGAAGCGCCCGGTCGTACGCGCCGACCCGGGACCTCAGCGCCGATGGCCGCTGGAAGGTGCGCGAGAGTTCGACCGCGCCGCACAAGTCTCGACTCATCGTTCGTCGTCCGACTGATCCGCGGAAGTTCAACGGCACGGTGATCGTCGAGTGGCTCAACGTCACCGCCGGATTCGACACGGGGCCGGACTGGCAGTTCGAACGTACCGAGTTGATGCGGCGCGGATTCGCATGGGTCGGAGTGTCCGCGCAGTACGTCGGCATCGAAGGCACCACCGGACTGTTTCCAGGATTGAAGGCGTCCGACCCGGAGCGGTACGGGAGCCTGTCGCACCCGGGCGACATCTACTCGTACGACATCTACTCGCAGGCGGGGCAGGCCCTGCGCTACCCACGGGGGGTCAACCCGCTCACCGGACTCGACGTCGATCACCTCATCGCGGACGGCGAATCCCAATCGGCATCGCGCATGACGACCTACGTCAACGCCATCTCGCCGCTGACGAGGCTCTACGAGGCGTTCTTGATCCACAGTCGGTCGTCGGGCGCATCGGGCCTCACGCTCGCCGACCCCGGTCTGACCATGCCGAACCCCACGCTCATCCGTACCGACATCCCGACGCCGGTGCTCGTCGTCGAATCCGAGAACGATGTGCTCCGCCACCTCTCCGCACGCCAGGCCGATTCCTCGCGCTACCGCTTGTGGGAGATCGCCGGGACCGCCCACCTCGACCGGTACGCACTCGGCGAGTTGGCGATCGCGTTCCTGCAATGCGATCAGCCCGTCAACGCCGGTCAGCATCACTACGTCATGCACACTGCGATCCGGCGTTTGTGGAAGTGGATGCGGCATCCGTCGTCGCGGTCGATGCCGAGTGCGCCGCTGATCCAGTTCACTCCGACGGGTGAAGTCGCCCGCGACCAATGGGGAAATGCGCTCGGCGGGATCCGCACCCCCGCGGTCGACGCGCCCACCTCGACCCTCTCGGGATTCGGGAACACACCCGCGGGCTTCTGCGGTCTGTTCGGTACCACGACGCCCTTCACCGGCGGCCAGCTCCTCCAAGCCCACGGATCGCGGTCGAACTACCTCGTCAATTACGTGGTGGCGACGGCGCAGGCCTTCAAGGCTCGCTTCATTTTGGAGGACGACGGCCCCGAAATCATCAACGAGGCCCTCGCCAACGAGTTCCCGGGGTAGCCAACGTGGTGACGGCACCCGGTACCTTCACCCCATGACTGACTTCGGCGAGTGCATCAGCGCGGCGTACCAATCGAGCGGCGGGTCCGTGATGCTCGGGCGCGGCATGATCGACGGCACCACCGATCGCACTGCCGTGGTGCAGCTCTCCGCCGCCATGTGCAACCGGCACGGTCTCATCGCCGGCGCGACGGGCACCGGCAAGACCGTCACGCTGCAGCTCCTGGCCGAACAGCTCAGCGCGATGGGTGTGTCGGTCTTCGCGGCCGACATGAAGGGCGACCTCTCGGGCATCTCCGAGATCGGGGCCCACGGCGACCGCATCGACGCGCGCGTGAGCGAGTTGGGGATCACGTGGGCGCCGGCGGCGCGGGCGGTTCAGTTTCTCTCCCTCGGCGGTGTCGGCGTGCCGGTCCGGGCCACGGTGTCTGATTTCGGCCCGACCCTTCTCGCGAAGGTCATGGACGCGAACGAGACCCAGACGTCGTCATTGACGTTGGTGTTCCGGTACGCCGACGACCAGGGACTCGGGTTGCTGGACCTGGCCGACCTCCGGGCGGTCTTGCAGTTCCTGCTGTCCGACGACGGCAAGGCCGACCTCAAGGGGCTGGGAGGGCTGTCGAGTGCGACGGCGGGTGGTCCTGCTGCGCAAGATCGTCGAACTCGAAGAGCAGGGCGCCGAGGAACTGTTCGGCGAGCCTCAGCTCGAAGTCTCCGACCTCATCGGAACCAACGCCGACGGATCCGGCATCGTGAGCTGTCTCGAACTCCCCGCGGTGCAGGACAAGCCCCGGCTGTTCTCGACCTTCTTGCTTTGGTTGATCGCCGAGCTGTTCGAAACGCTCCCCGAGGTCGGAGACCTCGACCAACCGAAGCTGGTGTTCTTCTTCGACGAGGCGCACCTGCTCTTCGAAGGGGCGAGCAAGGCGTTCCGCGAGCAGATCGCCCAAACGGTTCGGCTGATTCGGTCCAAGGGAGTCGGCATCTTCTTCGTCACCCAGCTGCCCGACGATGTGCCCGACGAGGTGTTGGCCCAGCTCGGCAACCGCGTGCAACACGCACTGCGAGCGTTCACCCCCCGGGATGCCAAGGCGTTGAAGGCGGCGGTAAGCACGTATCCCCGGACCGAGGACTACGACCTGGAATCGGCGCTCACCCAGCTCGGCATCGGTGAGGCGGTGGTCACGACGCTGAACGACAAGGGAGTGCCGACGCCGGTGGTGTGGACCCGGCTCTGCCCACCGGCGTCGAAGATCGGCGCCGTCCCGACCGAGTCGATCGATGCTGCCGATCTGGCCCAAGTACGCCGACGACATCGACCGTGAGTCGGCCCGCGAACTCCTCGACGCGCGCGTGGCGGCGGCGCAGAACCCGACGACGGAGACCGCACCAGAGGAGACGGCGCCGGCGGGCACCGGCGGCAACATGCCGCCGCGTCCGGGATCGAAGCCTGCCAGGCCGGCGAAGAAGCCGTCGTCGCGCGCGAAGCCGGCCAAGGAGCAAGACGGTGCGATCGCCGGGTACCTCAAGAGCCGCGAGGGCCGTTCGATGATCAACCGGGTGACGCGGGGCGTGTTCGACCTGCTCAAGAAGTAGCTCGGAGCGGCGTCACGCGTGATCGAAGAAGGACCCGATCCAGCGACCCACGTCGAGTCGATTGAGTGGGCGACCCAAGGTCGATCGAGCGCGTGCCACCTTCTCGGCGCCGATCAGCTCGATGCGCTGGGCCAGCAGGTGATCCGCCAGCTCCGGGGTGAACTCGGGGTGCGGTTGCAGCGTCCACGCTCGATCACCGAGCTTCATGCCCGCGATCGGACAGGCCGGACTGCGGGCGAGCAGCGTGGCGCCGGTCGGGAGTGCCGTCACCTGGTCTTCGTGGCTGGCGATCAGCGAGATCGTCGAGTGGAGTGGCTGCATCCAGGGCTGCGGATCGACGATCTCGTAGTCCTGGACGCCGACCTCCCAGCCGCGCGCGGCACGGGTGACCGTCACCCCCATGGCCTGGGCGGCGAGTTGGTGCCCGAAACAGATGCCGACGTAGGGCTGCTCGGCCTCCAGGATTTCCCGCACCAGCCGTTGCGCCTCGGCAATCCATGGATGCTCGTCATACACCGAGCACCGACTCGGCGACACGAGCCAGCCATCGCACTCGGTCACCGACGCCGGAAGGCGTGACTCGTCGATGTCATACCGCACGAGTTCGATGTCGGGCCGGCGGAGGAGCCCGGAGAAGAGTTCGGGATAGTCGCCCGCGATGTGAGTACTCGCGGGGGCGACGTGGCCCACGATCAAGAGCCCGATCCGCATTAGCGAAACGAGAACACCGGCGCACTCGGGCCGTCGAGCGGCGGGAGATGCCCGAGCCCGCGCAGGATCGGCATCACCCCTTCGCCGAACCAGTAGGCCTCTTCGAGGTGCGGGTACCCCGAGAGAATGAACTCGTCGAAACCGAGCCCGTGATATTCGAGCATCCGTTCTGCGACTTCGTCGTAGCTGCCCACGAGCGCGGTCCCGACGCCACCCCGCACGAGTCCGACGCCGGCCCACACGTTGGGATGGAGGAGGAGATGATCGCGATCGCCGCCATGCAGTTCGGCCATCCGGCGTTGTCCGACCGATTTCGTCGCCGCGAAATCCAGTTGCGCCGCCGCAATGTCGTCGGGGTGCATCGCGTCGACCAACGCGTTGGCGACCGACCATGCCTCGGCGGCGGTGGGCCGGGTGATCACATGGAACCGGACGCCGAGCGTCAACTGGCGTCCCTTGGCTGCGGCCAGTGTCCGCATGCGCTCGACGCGTTCGGCCACCATGGCCGGTGGCTCGCCCCACGCCAGGTAGACGTCCACGTGTTCGGCGGCGACCGCCTCTGCCTCGGCCGACGCACCGCCGAAGTAGATGGGGGGACGGGATCGGGAACCTCACGGGTGGTGGCGCCCTCCACCCTGAAGAAGTCGCCGGCGAAGTCGATCGGTGATCCGCTCCAAGCGCCGCGCATCACCTGGATGAACTCCGCGGTCTCGGCGTAGCGCGATTCCTTCGGGGCGTGGATTCCGAAACGCGCGAGTTCGGCATCTTCGGCGCCGGTCACGATGTTGATCAGCAGCCGCCCGTTCGACATGCGCTGGTAGGTACTGGCCATCTGGGCCGCGAGGGTCGGCGTGAGCAGCGCCGGACGGAACGCAACGAGGAACTTCAACCGCTGCGTGAGTGGGAGCAAGGAGGCAGTCGCCAGCCAGGCGTCTTCGCACCCGGTCCCGCACGGAGTCAGCATCGCGTCGTACCCCAGCCGATCGCAGGCCTGCGCGACCTCGGCGAGGTACGCATGGCTGGGCTCACGACGATGAGACGTCGGCTGGCTCGGGAGCACTTCTCGCGAGTCACCACCGGTTGGGAGAAACCAGTGGACCTTCACGCGGTGCACTCCAACCGGAGCAGTCCCGAGTCAACGTCGTAGATCAGACCGGCGATCTCCACGGTGTCGGGGATGAGTCGACACTTCCGAAGCTGATCGACGTCGTCGACCAGGACTGCGGACTGATCCTCGATCGCATGGAAGTCCCAGTGGTCGGTCGGTTCGTGGGTGAGCGCCGTGATCT
>JAENVU010000158.1 GCA_016650415.1 Acidimicrobiia bacterium | reverse complement strand
GCGCTCGGGCTTCCGGTCGTGTTGATGTCGATGGTGCCGGCCTTGATGTTCGACGGCTGGCAATGGGTGGCCGCCGCGCTCGCCACGCCCGTGATCTTCTGGTCGGGCTGGCCGTATCACCGGGCAACGTTGATGAACCTGCGCCACCGCGCGGTGACCATGGACACGCTGGTGACGATGGGCACCGGGGCGGCCTGGTTGTGGTCGATGGTCGCACTGATCTGGTTGGATGCAGGTTCCTCGGGCATGGGCGCGATGGTGGGCAACGACGGTTCCGGCGCCCACGTCTATTTCGAGACGGCGGCCGTGATCACCGCGCTGCTGCTGCTCGGCAAGTTCTTCGAGACTCGGGCCAAGCGCCAGTCGTCCGGCGCGCTGCGCGCGTTGCTGGAACTGGGCGCCAAGCAGGCGCGCCTCGAATCCGGCGAAGAGATCCCCCTGGAGGAGTTGCAGGTCGGTCAGCGGTTCGTGGTCCGGCCGGGCGAAAAGATCGCGACCGACGGTCTGGTCGTCGAGGGCGCCTCGGCGGTCGATGCTTCGATGCTCACCGGCGAATCGGTCCCGGTCGAGGTCGGTGAGGGCGACACGGTCTTCGGCGCGACGGTCAACGCCTCGGGTCGCATCGTGGTCGAGGCGACGAAGGTCGGGAGCGAGACGGCATTGGCACAGATCGCCACGCTGGTCGCCGAAGCCCAAGGCTCGAAGGCCCCCGTCCAACGGCTGGCCGATCGCGTCTCGGCGATCTTCGTGCCCGTCGTCATCGTGACCGCACTGGCCACGCTGGGCGTGTGGTTGCTGCTCGGCTACCCGGCCGATCGAGCGTTCACCGCTGCGGTCGCCGTGCTGATCATCGCCTGCCCCTGCGCGCTGGGTCTGGCGACGCCGACGGCGATCATGGTCGGCACCGGGCGCGGTGCGCAGCTCGGGATCGTGATCCGTGGTGGTGAGGTACTCGAAGCGACCCAGCGCATCGATGTCGCCGTCCTCGACAAGACCGGAACGGTCACGAGCGGTCGCATGACCCTCGTCGGTCACGAGTTCGCCGCGGGGGCCGACCGCACGCGGATCGACCACCTCGTCGCGTCGGCCGAAGACGCGTCGGAGCATCCGATCGCGCGGGCGATCGCCGCCGGCCTCACTGCCGACGGCGCCGTGACCTCCGCGCCGACCGCCTTCACCAACGAGGCCGGTCTCGGGGTCGAGGCCACCGTCGACGGGTCGGTGCTTCGGGTCGGGCGGGCGGCATTCGCCGGCACCGTGCCTGAAGAGTTGGAAGCCGTCGCGATGGCCGCGGCCGAGCGTGGCCACACCGGGGTCTTCGCCGGCATCGATGGCGCGGTGGTCGCGGTGTACGTCGTGGCCGACGCGACGAAGCCGAGCTCGGCGGCCGCAATCGCGTTGCTGCACGATCTCGATGTCGAGACGGTCATGGTGACCGGCGACCGGGATGCCACGGCGCGCACGATCGCGGCCGAAGTGGGGATCGACCGGGTTGTCAGCGAAGTGCTGCCTCAGGACAAGGTCGCAGTCGTGGCCGGCTTGCAGGCCGAAGGCCGCCGGGTGGCGGTGATCGGCGACGGGGTGAACGACGCGCCCGCGCTCGCGCAGGCCGATCTCGGGATCGCGATCGGCACCGGTGCCGACGTTGCGATCGAGGCCAGTGATCTCACGTTGGTCTCGGGTGACCTGCGGGGTGCTCCGGATGCGATCGCGCTCTCCCGGGCCACCTTCCGCACCATCAAGGGCAACCTGTTCTGGGCGTTCGCCTACAACGTCGCCGCGATCCCGTTGGCCGCGTTCGGACTCCTGAATCCGATCATCGCCGCCGGTGCGATGGGGTTCTCCTCGGTGTTCGTCGTGACGAACTCACTCCGTCTCCGTCGCTTCCGCGGCGCCCGTTAGCCAGGTCTCGATGAGGCCGATCTGGGCCATCGCGTTCTCCTCGAGACCGCCGATGATCGCCCGTTCGACCTTGCCACCGACGAGCGGCATGCGCACCTTGATCTCGCCGGTCAGGGTGCGCCGGGTCGCCGTCGGGCCGCCGACGATCGTGGATCGGTAGCCGCCGGCGAGGAGGCCGTCGTAGTGATCCGGCCGGATCTCACACTCGGTCACGTGAGTGGTGAGATTGCAGGTCGATCGTTCGACCCAGGTCAGCAACTTCGGGTCCACGACGCGGGTGACGGCACGGGAGAGTTCGGCTTGGAACAGGTAGCGGACGTCCTGGACCATCAGGTCGTCGTCGCGCCGCTGGTCCAGCACCGTTGCCGCGCCGAGTTTCGGGAGCTCGGCCATCAGCACCAAGAAACCGGGATCGATCAAGGTTCGGTCCACCGCGTCGACGGTCGCACTGATGTCCTGGATGATCTCGAAGTCCATGACCGAGACCGTAGGCAATGGGGGACAACCATGTGGTGGAACTCGCCTACCCTTCTGCAGCCATGAAGATCACCGACATCCTCGCCACCGGCCCGACGTACAGCTTCGAGTTCTTTCCGCCGAAGACTCCCGCGGCCGCCGAAGCGCTGACTACGGCCTTGGCGGAGCTCGAACCGCTGGCCCCGTCGTTCGTGTCGGTGACCTACGGCGCCGGTGGCGGTACCCGCGAGTTGACCCACGACATCGTGACCGGCCTCCATCGCGACACGAACATCGTCCCGATGGCGCACCTCACCTGCGTGTGTCATTCGCGGGGTGAACTCGTCGACATTGCCAGCCGCTATCGCGACGCCGGCATCGAGAACATCCTGGCGCTCGGCGGCGACCCGCCGAAGGACTCCGACCTCCCCCCGGGCGAGCTGACCCACGCCATCGAACTGGTCCGGTTGGTGCGCGAGGTCGGTGACTTCTCGATCGGAGTGGCGGCGTTCCCGGAGCCGCATCCGAAGTCACCCGACCTGGCTTCGGACCGCGCCCGGACCGCCGAGAAGTTGGCCGAGGCCGATTTCGCGATCACCCAGTTCTTCTTCGATGCCGACCACTACTTCCAGCTCGTCAGTGCGCTCCACGATCTCGGCGTCGACAAGCCGGTCATTCCCGGGATCATGCCCGCGACCGCGATCAGCAGCATCAAGCGCATGACCGAACTCCAGGGTTCGGACTTCCCGACCTGGCTCTCCGACGAGCTCCACGCGGTGGGCGACGACCCCGAGGCGGTCTTCGCGGTCGGGGTGGAAGAAGCCACGAAACTGTCCCGGCGGTTGCTCGATGGCGGTGCGCCCGGGCTGCACTTCATCACGCTGAACCGCTCACGCGCGACCCGGCTGATCTACGAGAACCTGGGGCTGACGCCCGCGCCGTGAGCCGACGCGCACCGACCCGGACGAAATGCCCGGGTCGGTGGGATGGCGGAGGGGGTGGGATTTGAACCCACGGTGACTTGCGCCACAATGGTTTTCGAGACCATCCGATTCGGCCGCTCTCGCACCCCTCCTCGGCGTGCCGCCGGCGAGCCGGTGCACGAGCCGGACAGTGTACTGAGCGCTGCGTCAGCCCCTGCGGCTGGAGAAGAACTCGGTGAGCAGCTGCGCGGATTCCTCGCCGCGGACACCGTGCGCGACCGGGCACTCGTGGTTGAGCCGGGGGTCGGCGAGCAGGTTGTACCGGCTGCCGACGGCACCGGCCTTCGGGTCCGGCGCGCCGAAGACGACCGTCCCGATCCGAGTGTTCACGAGCGCGCCCGCGCACATCGCGCACGGTTCGAGCGTGACGATCAGCGCGCACTGGTCGAGCCGCCAACTCTCGGTCGCGGTGGCCGCGTCGCGCAGGGCGAGCACCTCGGCGTGGGCCGTCGGGTCGTTGGTGAGCTCTCGCTCGTTGTGCCGACGGGCCAGCACTTCCCCGGTGTCGATCCGCGCGACGACCGCACCGACGGGCACGTCGCCATGTTCCAGCGCCGCCCGCGCCTCGGCCAACGCCACCATCATGAGTTCGTCGATCCGCTCGGCCTCCACCGCGCCAGAACCTACCGGCTCGCCTTCACGCGCCGGTAGGTTCTGGCGCGGTCGCGACGCGCGACGGTGTGCTGCATCAGTTGAGCCAGGGGTTGGCGGGGAGTTCGCGGCCGTCGGGTCGGTAGACGCGGAAGACCTGTTCGTGAAACGTCGTGTGCCACTCGGGATGTCGGTGCAGGAAGCCATGGTGGTGCGGGCACAACAGGTAGCCGTTCCCGACGGATGATTCGCCGCCGTCACACCAATGCTTGTGGTGATGGGCGTCGCACCAACCGGCCGGGACCTCACACCCTGGCCATCGACATCCCCGATCTCGGGCGACGATGGCCCGCCGGGTCGGGTCGGGAAACGCCCGTTGCGCCCGCCCGATGTCGATCGGTTCGGACTTCGGACCGGTGATCACCCGCGAGATCGAGCTGTCGCACAACAGGCGGTCGATGTCGCGGCGGTCCAGCGGACCGGTGAACATGCCGTCCGCCACACCGAGCCCGCCCTCGGTGAACGTCGCCCAATCGACCACGACGGTCACGTTGGCAGATGCCCGGCTTCCGGTCGCGCCTCGGGCCAGCGCGACCTGACAGATCCGCACGAGCGAATCGGCTCGCCGTTGGGCATCGGTCCGGTCGTCGGTTTCGGACGGCGGGTCCATGAACGCGTGCAATGCGGTCGTGACGGTCTCGGCCGCGTCGCTCGACAACTCACCGCTGATGTTCGTGCGGCCGTCGAGCACCTTCGAGAGT
>JAENVU010000157.1 GCA_016650415.1 Acidimicrobiia bacterium | reverse complement strand
TGGGGATTGCACGCGCCGACGGACCGCGCGGGCCGGGCCACGCGCGTGATGCCAAGCGCGTGATGCTGATTCCGACGCGCGTTTCGCGACCTATGGCTCGCGATTCGAGCACTGGAAACCGGGGGACGGGTCAGACCTCGGGGGGTGAGGTGACGGTGACGGCCCTCGCGTCGATGAGGACGGTGCGGCCGGTGAGTTCGAGGGCGCCGTCCGCGCGTCGGCGGAGGTCGAGCCCTCCGAGGTTCGGTACCGAATGGGGCTCCGAGCCCAGCGCCCGTTCCACCACTCGGATCAGCCCGCCGTGACTGACGACGAGGGTCGGCTCCGTGGCCGAGACGGCGATCTCGGCCAGCGCGGCCCACGCCCGCTCGTGGAGCACATCGTCGGTCTCGAACCCGTCCGGTCGGTGGCCCTGCGCGAGATAGCCGGGCCAGCCCGCTTCGATCTCGGTCCGGGTCTTGCCGGTCCAGTCGCCCGCATCGCGTTCTTCCAGCCGAGCGTCGGTCTCCACGGTCAGCCCCAGTTCCGCGGCGACGATCGCGGCGGTCTGATGCGCGCGCTGGAGCGGCGACGCCCAGACCCGCACGATGCCGTCATCGACGATCGACCCCGCGGCCACCGTCGCCTGCCGCGCCCCGAGCTCGGAGAGAGGCGGGTCGGCCCGGCCCTGCCAGCGTCCATCGGCATTCCAGGTGGACTGGCCGTGGCGGATGAGGAGGATCCGGGTCAATCCCGTTCCCAGGGCAACACCGACACGGGCTCGTCGCTCACGATCGGCGTCGCGTCGACCAGCTCGAACTCGCCGTTGCGGAACACCAGCGCGGTCGGCTTGCCCTCCAACGGCGGCCGGAGACTCCCCCGACCCGGAGCGACGTACACCCGGATGGTGCGCTTGCCGCCGGCCGTCGGCACATTGACGCGGTCCGACGACGGCCACTTGACCGACGCCGGTGGGAAGACCAACGACTGGTAGGCGCCGAATTTCTGCTTGGTGAGGCTCGCCGAGACGCGATCCGAGGCCGCCGTCGACAGCGTGGCGGGGAGCTTGAACTTGTCCATCTCCTCCTTGACGATGGACTTCAGCTCCGCCTTGCCCGTGACCTTGCCCGCCAGGATCCGGGTACGCGCCGCGTTGCAGGCCTTGTTCACCCGTTCGAGGGTCCGCTTGAGGTCGTCGAACACATCGGGATCGGGCAGGAGGCGAAAACTGATCGGGGAACTCATAGGGCCTATGAGTGTGCCCGATGCGGGGCGGTCCGGGCGAACGGATTCAGCGGTCCATCACCACCGGGCGACGATCTTCCCCCAGGTGCCGCGGGTCGCGAGGCTCGCCAGCGCACCCGGTACCTCGGTCATGGGGATCTCCCGCGAGATGAGCGGTGCAATCCGGCCGGTCTCGTGGAGGCGCATCAGTTCGGCGTGGGTCTCGTGGATGAACTGCGGCTGCTTGATGTTGTACAGCCCCCAGTGCACCCCGACCACGGCGTAGTTCTTGATGAGGATGTGGTTCGTCCGGGCGTCGGCGAAGCGCCCACCGGTGAAGCCGATGATGAGGATGCGACCTTCGAACGCGATGCACTTGGTCGACCGGTCGTAGGTGTCGCCACCGACCGGGTCGTAGATCACGTCGGCGCCCCGACCGTCGGTGAACCCCTTCACCGCGTCGACGAAGTCACCGGCCCGATAATCGATCACCAACTCGGCACCGAGGTCTCGGCACACCTGGACCTTCTCGTCGCCGCCCGCGGTCGCGATCACCCGCGCCCCCGCGGCGAGGCCGAGTTGGATCGCGGCCGAGCCCACGCCACCGGCACCGGCGTGGACGAGCAGCGTCTCTCCTGGTTGGAGATCCGCACGGCGATGCAGCGCGACGTGCCCGGTCTGATAGGTGACGTGGAGCGCCGCCGCGGCGGCATCGTCGAGCGAGTCGGGGATCGGGAACACGGTGGACGCCGGCGCGAGCGTCTGCTGGGCGAACCCGCCGTTGCCGAACTTCGGGATCGCGATGACTCGCTGCCCGAGCAGGCTTGCGTCGGCTCCGTCGCCCAACGCGTTCACCACGCCGCTGACCTCGGCGCCGGGAGTGAACGGCAGCGGCGGCTTGACCTGATACTCGCCCCGGCACATCAGCACGTCGGGGAAGTTGAGCGACGACGCGGCGACGTCGACGACCACCTCGTTCGCGCCGGGCGTCGGCGGATCGAGGTCGTCCAGTCGCAAGACCGCCTCGGGTTCACCCAGCTCGTGCACTCTCCATGCCTGCATCCCGCCAGTCTGGCCCCACCACCCGAACTTGCGTCAAGAACCCCGGCGAGCGCCGGGGTTCTTGACGCAAGTTCGCTGGGGTGTGGGAGGGTGAGCGGCCTATGGGATTGCTGGACGGGAAGGTCGCGATCATCACGGGGGCGAGCCGAGGCATCGGCGCCGGGATCGCGGAACGGTTCGCGGCCGAGGGCGCGGCGGTCGCACTCGTCGCTCGGACCGCGGAGCCGGGCACGAGCCATCTCGACGGGTCGCTACGGGAGACGGTCGAAGCGATCGAAGCGTCGGGAGGGCGGGCGATCGCGATCGTCGCGGACCTGGCCGACCCGAACTTCGATGCGGTCGCGCTCGTCAATGACGTCGAGGAACAACTCGGGCCGGTCGACGTACTCGTCAACAACGCCGCCGCGTGCTTCTACCTGCCGTGGGACACGGTGAGCCCGCGCCGCTATGCCGTGATGTTCGCCGCGAACGTCGACGCGCCGTGGCGGCTCAGCACTGCGGTCCTGCCGGGTATGCGAGATCGCGGACGTGGGCACATCGTCAACATCTCGTCGATGGTCACGGAACGTCCGGTCGGTCCGCCGTTCACACCGTTCCACGCCGAGCACGGCGCAACCCTGTACGGAGCGAGCAAGGCCGCGCTCGAACGCATGAGCACCGGCCTGGCCGCCGAGGTCCACCGGCACGGCGTCGCTGTCAACGTCGTCTCACCGGTTGCCGCCGTCGCAACCCCCGGCGTCGTGGCCATGGGTCTCATGCCCGCCGACGACACCGCGGTCGAACCCCTCGAACAGATGGTCGAAGCCGTGATGGCATTCGCCACCTGCGATCCCGCCACGCTCACCGGCCGGGTCGTCACATCGGAGCAAGCTCTCACCGAGCTCGGTCGCGAGATCCGCCGTCTCGACGGCAGCCCACTCGCGACCTAGCTTCGGCGCTCCACCCGCGGGCTCCGCCAGGAGTCTCGGACCGGGCGCCCTGCCCGGCACGCCAGAGTCCGGGCGTCGAAAGATTTGGAGGTTGGCATGGGCCAGTACACACGCGATGAGATCGAGACGGCGTACGCGCACTACCGCGAGACCGCGAAGCGATGCGGCACCGGTGGACAGCAGTGGGACGAATGGGCCGACCTCTTCACCGAGGACGCCGTCTACTACGAGCACCTCTACGGCAAGTTCGAGGGGCGTGAGGCGATCCGCACGTGGATCCAGACCACGATGAACGAGTTCCCGAACAACGAGATGACCGACTTCCCCGCCGACTGGTGGATCATCGACGAGGAGAAGGGCTGGGTCATCGCCGCGGTCTGGAACCGCATGCAGGACCTCGGCGACGGTGAGGTGTACCAGGCGATCAACTGGTCCCGACTCGACTACGCCGGCAACAACCAATGGTCCTACGAGGAAGACATCTACAACGTCGACGAGTTCTCCGTGATGGTCACTGCGTACCTCCGAGCGCGGAAAGCTCACCCACCGGCCAACGGATAACGTCCGATCAGATTCGTCACCCAAGGAGCAGACCCATGCGCGCCGCCATCTTCACCGGAACCCCGGAACTGTCCGTCGAGGACGTCACCGCGATCGAGCCCGGCCCGTCCGACGTCGTCGTGCGTATCGGTGCGAGCGGCGTCTGTCACTCCGACGTCTCGGCCAGCAACGGCACACTGCCGATCCCCGCGCCGTGCATCCTGGGTCACGAAGGTGCGGGCATCGTCGAATGGGCCGGATCCGAGGTCACGCGGGTCAAGGTGGGTGACCAGGTCATCGCGTCCTTCGTCCCCGCGTGCGGCAACTGCTTCTATTGCCTGCACGGTCAGAGCAACCTCTGCACGATGGGCGGCGAGGTGATGTTCACTCCTCGGGCCACACGAGGCGACGGCTCGACTCCCGCCGGGTTCACCGGCCTCGGCACCTTCGCCGACCAGATGACCTGCAACCAGGCCAGCCTCGTCAAGATCGAGACCGACCTCCCCGACGCGCAACTCGCGCTCATCGGCTGTGGCGTGACCACCGGCGTCGGCGCGGCCCTCAACACCGCAAAGATCGTTCCGGGTTCGACCGTCGCGGTGATCGGGTGTGGTGGTGTCGGTCAGGCCGTCATCCAGGGGGCGCGCATCGCGGGTGCGAGCCGCATCTTCGCCATCGACCCGGTCGAACTGAAGCGCAAGACCGCGGAGGTCTTCGGCGCGACCGACCTCATCGACCCGGGTGCGGGCGACGCAACCGCCCAGCTGATGGAACTCACCGGCGGGATCGGTGCCGACTACGCCTTCGAAGTCATCGGGCTCCCGGAAACGATCGCGCAGGCGTACGCCATGGCCCGCCGCGGCGGGACGGCCGTGGTCGTCGGTATGCCGAAGTGGGACTCACAGGTCACCCTCCCCGGATTCCAGCTGTTCTACGACGAGAAGAAGCTGCTCGGTTGTGTCTACGGCTCGGCGCAGGTGCGCTCGGACTTCCAGCGGTTCGTCGACCTCGTGGAGACGGGTCGCCTCGACCTGGGTTCGATGGTCTCGGCCGAGATCGGTCTCGACGATGTGAACGATGCGTTCCGGGCCATGCAGTCCGGCGAAGTCATCCGCTCCGTCATCACCCACGTCTGAACCCGCGACGTCGTCACCCCGCACCCTCTGCACCTCCCGCCGAACCCGTACGGTGTGCCGTATGACCGCGGAGCTGCGCGTGCCCACCTACCTGCAGGCCTCGACCGATGTCGGCGGGCCGGCGCGGGTGGAGTGGCTGGCGGCGTTACCGGACCGAGTCGAGGAGTTGACTGCGCGTTGGGGGCTGGACCTCGGCGGACCGTTCGAGCCGGGCGGTAACTGCTCGTGGGTCGCGCCGGGCATCGACCGCGACGGTCGCGAGGTCGTGCTCAAGGTCGGGTGGCAACACACCGAGGCGCTCCACGAGGCGGAGGGGCTGGCCGCACTCCGCGGCGAAGGGGCGGTCGCGGTGTACGCGTTCGAACACCTGCCGCGGGCCCGACCCGGAAGTGGACCGGTCGGCGACACGGACACCACCGCGATGCTGCTCGAGCGGTGTTGCCCCGGGACCGAGTTGCGTGGACGCCCCGAGGCCGAGCAACACGTCGTCGTCACTGACCTGCTCCGGACGGTCTGGACTGTCGACCTGGCGCCCGACCACCCGTTTCGTCCGTTGTCGCTGATGGCTGACGACTGGGTGGCGCGCGCCGAGGCGCGGCTCGCCGCCGATCCTGGGCGGCTCGACCGCGGACTGGCCCGCGACGGGCTGGCACTGTTCGGCGAGCTGGCGCGCCCCGGACCGACCGACGTGCTGCTGTTCACCGACCTGCACGCCGGCAACGTGCTGTCCGGCGAACGCCGCCCGTGGCTGCTCATCGACCCCAAGCCTTACGTCGGCGATCCGCACTACGACGTCCTGCAGCACCTGCTGAACTGCAACGAGTCGCTCCAGGCCGACCCGATCGGGCTGCTGACCGAGGTCGCAGACCTCGCAGGCCTGGACGCCGGGCGGGTCAGGCAATGGCTGTTCGCGAGGTGCGTCCAAGCGAGCCTGAGCGAGGGTCCTCCATGGCCGGGGCTCGACGTCGTGCTGCGCCGGTTGGGGAGTCCGTAGGCGAACGGGCTAGCTGGTGATGTCCTTGCGGCGGAACCACCAGAAGCCGATGCCGGCGAAGACGAGCACGTAGGGGATCTGCACCAGCAGATTGCGCCACATGTCGCCGCCGAAGGACGCGCCCTGGAACAGTTGGGACCAGGCCCCGCCGTAGAACGTCGGGAACCCGTACCGCATCGGTCCGATGGAGCTGATCGCGCCGAGGATCGACGTCACGATGTAGAAGCCCACGGCTCCGAAGATCGCGCCGGCCGAGTTGTCCATCATCGTCGAGAGCATGAACGCGAACGCGGCGACCCCGGCGATGCCCCAGGCCGCGAGCAACACCGCGAGTCCCAGGTGGCCGAGCAGCGATCCGGTCGACTCATTGATCCCCACGATGGGAAGGGTCACGGGGTGGAACCCGAACGCGAGGACACCCGCGATCAGGCCTGCGACCACGATCATGGCCGTCGCGCCCAGCCCGTACACCGCAGCCACGATCAGCTTGGTCGTGAGCAGACGCGCTCGGGAGATCGGACGGGTCAGGAGGAATCGCAGGTTCCCCCATCCGGCCTCGCTCGCGACGGCATCGCCCGCAAACATGCAGATGATCACCACGAGAAAGAACTCGCTCATGACGCGGAGTGCCGCGGCCGGAATGAGCAGACCGCTCTGAGTCGCGAGCCGGAACAGCCCGTCGCCGCGTTCCCCACCGCCTCGACCGGGTCCGGTATCGGGCGGGCTGACCTTGAGCGCGACGGTGATGATGATCGGGATCGCCACCACCACCGCGAGCGCCACCCAGGTGCGGGGCAGGCGAAGTTGCTTGTACAACTCGGTACGCAACAGACGCATCATCACGCTCCCTCCCCGATGTGACGTTCGGTTTCCTCGCCCACCAAGCCGAGGAATGCCTCCTCCAACGCGTGGCGTGACGTCACCGTCTGCACGCCGATGCCGGCGCCGACCAGCGCGGCAACGAGCTCGGGGCGGGTTGCCCCGGCGAGCCGGACCACGAGCCCGGGAGCTTCGTCGACGACGGCCTCCACGCCACTGAGTGCGGCCAGCACCGATGTTGCCCGACTCGGATCGTCGACCTCGACGTACGCCGACGCGCCGGAGGCGACCAGCTCGGCCACGGTCCCGGCCGCGACGTGACGACCCCGGTCCATGACGACCGCGTGAGAACAGACCTGCTCGACCTCGCTGAGGATGTGACTCGAGAGCAACACCGTGTGGCCTTCGTCGGCGACCCGTCGGATCAGCGCACGAACGGCTCGCATCTCCTGGGGGTCGAGACCGTTGGTGGGCTCGTCGTACACCAGGAGCTCAGGATTCCCCAGGAGCGAGCGGGCGATGCCCAAACGTTGGCGCATACCTTGCGAGTAGGTCTTGACCCGACGCTTGATCGCATCACCCAATCCGGCGACGGCCAGCGCCCGGTCGACGTCGGCATCCGCGAATCGGTCACCACCCGCCTCCCAGTACAAGCGCAGGTTGTCGATGCCGTTGAGGTGCGGCACGAACGACGCGTGCTCGATCATCGTGCCCACCCGCCGCAGTTCGCGCGCGCCGGCGGTGACTCGCTGCCCGAAGAGGCGGGTCTCGCCGCCGGTGGGACGCACCAGGCCGACGAGCATGCGCAGGGCCGTGGTCTTGCCCGCACCATTCGGGCCGAGGAGCCCGCACACCTGCCCGGCCTCGACCGAAAAACTCAGATGGTCGACGGCACGCACCGTCCCGTAACTCTTCGAGAGATCTTCGATCGCAACCGGGGTGTCAACCATGGCGGCGACCCTACGACGCGTCCGGGGGTCGGCCGGTCATGGACCCATGAGGAACCTGTGAAGAAGCCGATAGGGTCGATCCCGTGCCCGATGAACGCGAACGATTCCGCCGCTGGCTCGAACGGGGTGGCGGTCAAGACGGCGACGCGATTCCCGCGGCCACCGTCATTCTGATTCGCGACGGCGACGCCGGTCTCGAGACCCTGATGCTCCGCAAGAACTCGAAGCTGGCGTTCGGCGGCATGTGGGTGTTCCCCGGCGGCCGGATCGACGCGGACGATCACGACGACGACGGCGACTTCGAAGCGGCCCGGCGCGCCGCGGTGCGCGAAGCTCGGGAGGAGTCCGGCCTCGAGGTTCCCGTCGACGGTCTCGTCGCACTCTCGCATTGGACCCCGCCACCGCAGACACCCAAACGATTCGCGACCTGGTTCTTCGTGGCACCCGCACCGGAGGGCGCGGTGACGATCGACGACGGCGAGATCCACGAACACCAGTGGATGGCCCCGACCGATGCGTTGGCCCGGCGGGATCGCAGCGAGATCGAGCTCGCGCCGCCTACCTGGGTCACGTTGCACACGTTGGCTCGATCCGCGACCGTCGCCGACGCATTGGCCAACGCCGCTGCAGAGGTCCCCCACCGTTTCGTCACCCAGATTGCGTTCCGCGACGACCACATGATCGCGATCTGGGACGGTGACGCCGGCTACGGGACCGGCGACCCCGACGTTGCGGGCCCCCGACACCGATTGCTGATGCGCGGTGACACCTGGAGCTACGAACGTGACTTCTGATTCCGCACTCAACGAACTCGGCTTCTACGTCCTTCCGGGACACACCGATTCCCCCGGCGACGCGCTCGTCGAGGCCCGGGCCGGAGAGACCCTCGGGCTCGGTGCCGCCTTCATCTCGGAGCGATTCAACCTGAAGGATGCGGGCGTGCTCTCGGGCGCGGTCGGCGCGGTCACCGACACGCTCGGGATCGCCACCGCCGCGACGAATCACAACACCCGTCACCTCCTCGCGACCGCCACGATGGCGACCACCATGCACCGTCTGACCGGCGGACGGTTCGCGTTGGGTCTCGGCCGCGGCTTCGATTTCATGTTCGACATCATGAACCTGCCGCGCGTCACCAACGCTCAGATCGAAGACGCCGTGGGCGTGTACCGGCGCCTGTGGCACGGCGAGGCGATCATGGGCCACGACGGCCCCGCGGGTTCGTACCCCGTCCTGCACCAGGACGCGAAGTTCTCCGAGGACATTCCGGTGATCCTGTGCGCGCTCGCGGAGCGGACCCTGGAACGCGCCGGCGCGGTCATGGACGGCATCGTGCTGCACACCTATTTCTCCGACGAGACGCTGGCCCGGAGTGTCGCCGCGGTCCGTCGCGGTGCCGAACGGGCGGGACGCGACCCCGCAAGCGTGCGGGTGTGGAGTGTGCTCGCGACGATCGGCGACCACATCCCCCACGATGCCCAGATGCGCAAGACCGTCGGCCGGCTGAGCACCTACCTCCAGGGCTACGGCGATCTGCTCGTCCGGGTCAACCAGTGGGACCCGGAGGTGCTCATCCGGTTTCGCGCCGATGACGTCGTCGGATCGATCCCCGGCGCCATCGACGCGATCGGCACGCCGGAACAACTCGAACACATCGCAACGATCCTCCCGCCCGAGTGGCTGGCCGCCGCGGCGGTGGGCTCACCCGAGGCATGTGCGGCGCGCGTCGTCGACCAGTTCGACGCCGGCGCCGACAGCGTGATCCTCCATGGCGCGACACCCGACGAGCTGACCCCGATCGTCGAGGCCTACCGGAGGGCCCGACCCGCGACGATGCCCTCCCTGCCGGCCAATCCCGGCTGGATGAGCCGACCGACCTCCTGAACGACGGCGGGTCAGGCGCGGGCGGCGATCATGCGCCGCAGTCCGTCCTGCCAGTGCACCTCGGTCGGCCCGACGAGGTCGAGCATCTTCGTGGTGTCGATCGTGACGCCGCCGATCGTGCCGTCGGTCTCGACGAACGTTGCGTCGGTGCCGACCAACTCCGCGAGGAACGCACACCACTCCTCGAGATCCACGGCTTCGACGCCGCCCCAGTTGACGATCGTGGCGGGCACACGCGCCGCGGCGAGCAGCCCGGGGATCATGCGGATGATGTCGTCCTCGTGGATCGGGTTGAACCGATTGGGTCGCTCCGGATGTACGGGGACCGCCTGACCGGCCTCGATCATCATCAGGTGAAACGCCGGCCAGCCACCGTTGTCGCCGTAGGGCACGTTGAGCCGAGCGATCGTGGTGGGGATGTCGAACATGCGAGCGCTGGTCCGTACGACGGCCTCGGCGGCGATCTTCGCGATCGAATACGTCTCCATCATCACCCGGTGGTTGTCGCCCAGCGCATCGGTCTCCGCCAGTTGGTGCAGGCCGGCGGGCTGGTACACGCCCGTCGACGAGCAGTGCAGGACGGCCTTGGCGTTGCGACAGTGCTGCATGAGCAGACCGG
>JAENVU010000156.1 GCA_016650415.1 Acidimicrobiia bacterium | reverse complement strand
TGCGGCCCAACCGACCTGCCCGGCGGCGACTCCGACGAGTTGTACTACTCACTCACCCAACGCCTCGCGACCGTTTCCGACGACACCGTCCTGTACCCCGGACACCTCTACTCGCCCGAACCATCCGCCACCATGGGCGACACCCGGAAACGCAACTACGTCTTCCGCCTCCCCACCCTCGACCAATGGCGCACAATGTTCGGGACCGGCTAATTGCTCGTACGTTCGCCGTCTCGGTGCTCGCAGTCGCCGTGGGCTCACTGCCTCGCGGCTCGCCTCCGCTCGTTCCTCGCTCCGGCTCGGCTGTGCACCGCCGGGCCTTCGATGTCCTAGGGTCCCCCTCCATGATTGATGGGCCTTGGGATGGGGATGCGGTTTCGTTGGTCGAGGCGTTTCGCGCCGGGACCCGGAGCCCGCTGGAAGAACTCGACGCGACGCTCGCCGCGATCGAAGCGTCGGACATCAACGCGTTCTCGCACCTCGACCCCGACGCCGCCCGCGCCGCGGCTGCGGCGGCCGACGTGTCACAGCCGTTCGGTGGCGTGCCGATCGGCGTGAAGGAACTCGACAGCGTCGCCGGCTGGCCGGCGACCGAAGCGTCGGTCCCGCTCAAGGACGAGATCGCACCGCACGATTCGACGAAGGTCGCCCGGCTCCGCACTGCGGGGGCGATCCCGATCGGTCTCACGACGTCGTCGGAGTTCGGCGGCGTGAACCTCACCTACACCCGTCTCAACGGTGCCACCCGGAACCCGTGGCACCCCGAGCACACGCCCGGTGGTTCCTCGGGCGGAAGCGCGGCGGCGGTCGCGGGCGGCTTGGTCACGCTCGCCACCGGCGGCGACGGTGGCGGGTCCATCCGCATTCCCGCGGGCTTCACCGGTCTTCCCGGGCTCAAGGCCACCTACGGACGAATCCCGAAGGGCCCGGACATGGTCATGGCGTCGCTCACCGCGGTGAGCGGATGCCTGAGTCGTTCGGTACGGGACATCGCCCGGTACTTCGATCACACCAACGGCTTCGACCACCGCGATCCGTACAGCCTCCCTCGCGTCGAGGGTTGGGAAGCGGGGCTCGGATCGCTCCGCGAGGCGTTGCGTGGCAAGCGGGTCGCGGTCTCGATCGATCTGGGCAGTGCGACCGTGGACGACGAAGTCGCCGCGGCCGTCGACATCGCCGCGCGTGCACTCATCGCCGATGCCGGACTCGAACTCGTCGACATCCCGATCAAGACACCGGAGCTGTCCTACGAGTGGGCGCTCTCCGGTCTCAGCGAGATCGTCATGCGCCTCGGCGACCGCTATCCCGACTGCGCCGACGATCTGACCCCCGAGATCAAGTTCGGCATGCAGATCGTCGGCGACATGTACGACATCAAAGCCCGCGCCCGAATCGAAGCCCAGCGGGTCCGCATGAACGAAACGATGGCGGCGATCTTCGACCAGGTGGATTTCGTCCTGGCCAGCACCAACCCCAACGTCGCGTTCGGGTCCACCGGACCGCTCCCCACGATGTTCAACGGCGTCGACGCCGGCCCGGGCAACAACGGGGCCCTCACGATCCCGTCGAACATCTTCGGGAACCCGGCGATGCAGATTCCGGCCGGGTTCGTCCGCGGGCTCCCCGTCGGACTCCAGGTACTCGGCAAGCACCACAGCGAGCCGCTGCTGCTGGAACTCGCCCACATCGTCGAACAAGCCCGTCCCTGGCCCCTCACCGCGTCCTGATTGCTCGTACGTTCGCCCTCTCGGTGCGCGCGATCTCCCTGGGCTCACTGCCTCGCTGCTCGCCTCCGCAAGCTCCGGCTCGGTCGGGGCTGAGCCGAGGGGTGCGCTCACCGCGGGGTGAAGATCACGGGCAGGGTGTCGGGGCCGCGGAAGGCGTAGCCCTGGATGACGGGCGTGGGTGCGTCGGGGTCGAGGCGGAGATCCGGGAGCCGACGCAGGATCGCGGCGAGGCCCGCCCGTAACTCCAAGCGGGCAAGGTGCATGCCGAGACACTGGTGGGGCCCGGTCCCGAACGCCAGGTGATGGCCCTGCGGACGCCCGAGCTTCCATTCGTCGGCCGCTTCGAACCGGTCGGCGTCCCGGTCGGCGGAGCCGGTCACGACGTTCACGGGGGACCCAGCTGCGATCGGACACCCGGCCACCTCGGTGTCGACCGTCGCGATCCGGCTCACCATGGTGACCGACGTCTCCCAGCGCAGGGTCTCCTCGATCACCTCAGGGATCAGATCCGGATCGGCGACGACGCGCGCCATCTCGTCCGGATGGGTCAGGAGTGCGACCAACGCGTTGCCCATGACCCGGAACGTCGTCTCGGCCCCGGCCGGGAGCAGCAGCCGGAGGAAGCCGTAGATCTTCTCGTCCGAGAGCCGTTCGCCATCCACTTCCGCGTGCACCAACTCGGAGAGCAGGTCACCGGTCGGTCGGGTCCGACGCTCGGCGACGAGCGGTTCGAGGTAGTCGCGCATCCCGACCGAGGCGGCCATTCCCCGCTCGTGGTGGAGCGGGCCCATGTTGATTTCCTCGGCCCACGTCGCGAACTGGTCGTGGTCTTCGAGCGGCACGCCGACGATCCCACAGATCACCTGTACCGGATATTGGGACGTCACTGCGGTCACCAGATCCGCGCGCCCGAGCGGCGCGATGGCGTCGAGCAGACCGTCGATCACCGGGCCGACGAGCTGGGCATCCCAGCGATCGAGCACCGATGCCCGAAACGCGTGCGCGACGAGATTCCGGTACTGACGGTGCTCCTTCCCGTTCATCGCGAGGATGAGATCGCCCATGTACTGGCCGATCACATCGCCGTTGATCGAACTCGAGAACGTCTCCCAGTCGCGCAGCACCCGCTCGCCGTCGGCATACCGCGTGATATGGAAACTCGTGCGCGGATCGAAGCCGGAACCGTCGAACTGGATGACCGGATCGGTCGCCCGCGCCTCGGCCCACATCGCGTACGGCTGGAAGGTGTTCCATTCCGCTTCGCTCATCGGCTGTCGGTAGTCGGCCATGAGATCACTCCTGGTGCCGCAATCCGCCTCGAACCTGACACGGTAGTCAGGTACTCGATACCGCCGCGACGAGTGCCCGCGGGGCGTACGCTGCCCCGATGGCCCGCATCCCGCTCCCCGACGGCGACCAACTCGAAGTCATCAAGGCGCTGTCGCTCCGACCGGATTTCGCGGCGGCCGTCGGAGGCTTCGACGGCGCGGTCTGGAAGAGTTCGCTCGACTGGCG
>JAENVU010000155.1 GCA_016650415.1 Acidimicrobiia bacterium | reverse complement strand
GCACCTCGCGGCCTTCATGGTCGGTGCCGCGGCACTCCTCGGCGCGCGATGGGTCGAGGGCCGGCGGGTGCGCCGGGCCGACGCCACGAACTCGGGGTGGACCCGCGCCGACCTCCTGACGGCAGCGCTGATGATGCTCATCGGGAGCGCCGTGCAATTCTCGGGGGGTCGCATCGGCGTGGCGCTGTTGGTGCTCGTCCTCGTGATCGTCGCATTCCGGGCGGGCCTGCGGGCCGCGATACCGGTCGCGGTGGCGATCGTGCTCGGGCTCGGCATCGCGGCAGTCGCGCTCCCGGCTGACGGTTCTGGAGCCACCGATCGGGTCAACTCGGCGTCGAGTTCCTCGATTTCGGGGCGGATCGATCGGTGGGCGATGGCGGTCGACGCGGTGGCCGATCGACCGATCGTCGGGATCGGACCTGGCCTCTACCGACGGGCGACCTCGCCCTACGACACGGTCGCCGCCGCGTCCGCGTTCGGGTCCGATCGACTCAACCGGGACGCGCACAACGTGTTCGTGGAATACCTGGTGACGACCGGCATGGTCGGACTCCTGGCCCTCGTGGTCTGGCTGGCGTTGGCCTCGCGCCGAGCGCGCGGCCCGCTCGCGGCCTTCGCACTCGGCGGCTCGTTGAGTCTGTTGTTGCAGCCGCTGTGGATCGGCCTGACTCCGGTTCTGGCACTCGCGCTCGGGGCCGCGGACCGCCGCGAGTTGGTTCCCTTCCGGCGCCCGAGCGCGATCGCGGCGGGTGTTATCGGGGTCGTCGGCGACCCGGGCACTCGCCCTCTGGCCGGAGCCCGCCATCGCCGAAGCGAACCTGTGGGCGCATCCGCCGCCCGGCTCGGATCGCGTCGCAGACTGGTCCCGGGCACTTGCGGCCGGACGCGAAGCGGTCCGGCGGGATCCGTCGGAGACCCTGGCGTTGACTGATCTGGCTCGGAACGAGTTCGAGCACGGCAGTCGATCCGCCACACGCGCCGCGTACCTGAGCGCGCTGCGCTGGGATCCGGCTTCGGTGCAAGCACTCCTCGGACTCGCACGGGTGGACGAGCGGGCCGGACATCCACAGGCGGCGACGCGGCGGTGCGAGGCGGCCCGCGCGATGGTGCCACGCGTCAACTGCCGGGTGTACCTGGGACCCTCGGGCTAGCGGCCGGGTGCCGTTACTGCGGTCGGCGCCACTCGGCCATCGCCCGGAGGACGAGCACCGCGACCACGCCGGCCCCGACCGCACTGATGATCGCGCCGAAGGCCATGCTCACCGCGACCTGGGTCGTGCAGGAGCCGTCACAGCCGATCTCGCCCCAGCCGTACCCGATGACGGCGCCGATGAATCCCGCCGCGACCACGCAGGCGTAGGCCAGGAAGAACGCTCGGCGGGACGGGCCGGGACCGGTGTCGAAGGTTTCAGGCACCTGCGGATGGTAACGAGGGCATGGCACACTTCCGGGATGGTGCCCACCCAGATGACCGTCGCCGGCGCCGTCGTCGAGCGGGACGGAGACCTCCTCCTGGTGCGGAACCGGCGTCGGAACGGCGCGCACGATTGGAGCACACCCGGCGGGGTGGTCGACCCCACGGATGCGAGCCTCATCGACGGGCTGGCCCGCGAGGTCCACGAGGAGACCGGGTTACGAGTCGAGTCGTGGATCGGGCCGCTCTACCGGGTCGAGGCGATTGCGCTCGACATGGGGTGGGGCATGCAGTGCGAAGTCCACCAGGCGGTCGCGTTCGAAGGCGAGGTCGTGGTCGAGGATCCGGACGGCATCGTGGTGGATGCCTCGTTCGTCGCCGCCGCCGACGTCCCCGTCCTGCTCGAGGACTGCTTTCGTTGGGTGCGCGATCCGCTGGCGGCCTGGCTCGCGGAGCGGTGGAGTCCGGACGCCAGTCGCACGTTCACCTACGAGATTCGCGGAACGAGCTTGGCGAACTTCGAGGTCGTCTCCGTCTCCGTGGAGTGACCGCCCCGGCGATCCTCCATCTGGATCTCGACGCCTTCTATGCGTCCGTGGAGCAGCGCGAGCGCCCCGAACTCCGGGGGCGCCCGGTCGTGGTCGGCGGCCTCGGCAATCGGGGTGTGGTCGCCGCGGCGAGCTACGAAGCGCGGGAGTTCGGGATTCGGAGCGCGATGCCATCGGTGCGGGCGCGTCGAGCGTGTCCGGATCTGGTGTTCGTCGCACCGCGCATGGACCTCTACGCGGAGGTGAGTCGCGCGGTGATGGCCATCCTCCGATCGGCGACACCGTTGGTGGAGCCGCTGTCGCTGGACGAAGCATTTCTCGACGTGCGGGGGGCCGAGCGGTTGTTGGGCACCGGACCCGAGATCGGCGAGATGCTCCGAGCCCGTATCCGGTCCGAACTCGGTCTCGCCGCCTCGGTCGGCGTTGCGGTCACGAAGATGCTGGCGAAGATCGCGAGCGACTCGGCCAAGCCCGACGGCATGTGGGTCGTGGAGCCCGGCACCGAGCTGGAGTTCCTGCATCCGCTCCCGGTGCGTCGGCTGTGGGGGGTGGGACCCGCGACCCAACGTCGACTCGCGAACTACGGGGTCGAGACCATCGGCGACCTCGCCGCGCTGCCGGAAGCGACGCTGGTGCGATCGTTGGGCGAGGCCGCGGGTCGCCAACTCCACGCGCTCGCGTGGAATCGAGATCCGCGGCCGGTCGACCCGCACCGAGCAACGAAGTCGGTCGGTCACGAGGAGACGTTCGCGACCGACCGTTGCGATCGCCGTGCCCTCGAGCAGGAACTCACCCGCATGGCCGATCTCGTCGCGGCGCGTCTGCGCGCGCACATGCTCGTCGCGCGCACCGTGCAGTTGAAGGTCCGGTTCCCCGACTTCTCGACGATCACCCGTGCCCAGACGCTTCGGTCGCCCACCGATCTCTCGGCCGTGATTGCCGACGCGGCGCGCACGCTGTTGGCCGACGTCGAGGTGGAGCGGGGAGTGCGGCTCCTGGGGGTGACGGCGCTGCAGTTCGACGGCGGCGGTGCCGTGCAGGAGGCGCTGCCGTTCGACGCACCTGCGGTCGCGCCCGAGCAGGGCGCGTTGGAGCGCACGCTCGACGCGGTGCGCGAGCGCTTCGGGCCCGATGCGGTTGGTCGGGCGGCGCACACCTCGGATGGTCGCGTCCGCACCGACCGGCGTGGCAGCCTCTGGGGCCCGGACGAGCAAGCAGGGGAGTGACATGTTGCGCATCGCACTCATCGGATGTGGCCACATCGGTACCGTGCACTCCTACGCATTGGCGCAACTGCGCGGCGCGGGTCTGATCGATGCCTCGGTGACCGCGACGTTCGACCCCGACCTGGATCGAGCGGCGCTCGTTGCCGAACATCACCAGGCGTTGGCGTGCGATCAGCTGGAGGCCGCGCTCGACGAGGCGGATGTCGCGTGGATCTGTACCTGGACTGCAGGTCATGTCGAGGCGGTGGCCGCGGCCGTCGAGCGTGATCTCGCGGTGTTCTGCGAGAAGCCGCTGGCGCCCACCATCGAGGAATGTCGAACGATCGCGGATCAGTTGCGGGGGCGGCCCCATCAGGTGGGATTGGTGCTTCGTCATGCTCCGGTCTTCGCGTGTCTCGCGGACGCGGTTGGGTCCGGTCGGTACGGCCGACCGATGACGATGGTGTTCCGGGACGATCAGTACTTCCCGATCCAGGGGATGTACGGATCGACGTGGCGGGCGGATGTCGCGAAGGCGGGGGGCGGGACGCTCATCGAACACTCGATCCACGACGTCGATCTGATGCAGTGGATTCTCGGCCCGGTGGCCGGGGTGCGGGCGCGCACGAGTGAGATGTTCGGGTACCCCGGGATCGAGGACGTCGCGGTGGTCGGTCTCGACTTCGAGTCGGGCGTGACCGCCACTCTGACGAGCGTGTGGCACCAGGTGATGAGCCGCCCGTCGACCCGCCGGGTGGAGCTGTTCTGCGAGGACGCGCTGCTCTGGACCGAGGACGACTATCTCGGCCCGGTGCACCTCGAGACCTCGAGCGGGGTCGAGGAGATCACGGGGCTTCCCCCGGAATGGATCGATCGGCTCACCGCGCCCGAGGTTTTCGCCAAGTCCGTGGCCCAGTACGCCGAGCCGAGCAAGGCCTTTCTCGATGCTCTGACCAGGGACGGAACCGCGGCTGAGGGCTTCCCGAGCGTCGACAACGCCCTGGCTGCCCACGAGGTCGTCGATGCCGCCTACCGGTCGGCGACCGCCGGTGGGGCGCCGGTCCCGGTTCCGGGTTCGCCCGCGCGTTGAGTGACCCCTCGCGATGCGCGAAGATTGACCGATGCCCCTCTCCGATGAAGAGCTCCGGATCCTCCACGAGATCGAGGCGAACCTCACTGCGACCGATCCGGCATTGGTGCAACAAGTCTCCGAGACGACGCTCTACCGACATGCGACCCGGGCCATCAAGTGGGCGGTGGTCGGGTTCATCGCCGGACTCGTCTTGTTGGTGGCCACCTTCACCAAGGTGCTGGTCTTGGGCTTTGTGGGATTCCTCGTCATGCTGGGGTGTTTGCTCGTCGTCGAGCGGAATGCCCGCAAGCTCGGGAAGGCCGGCGTCGAGAACATGACGGCTTCGTGGCGATCGCGCTCGGTCGGTGGGGCGTTCGGTTCCGCGTCACAGCGCTGGCGCGACCGCTTTCACCGCGACGACTCCGCCTGACCGGCGCCGAAACTCGCCCGCACCACCCGACGGGCCCGCTCGCGCGGTCCGACGCCCGCGACCAGGGTGTGACGAACCGCAGTGACTGCGGTCCATGCCGTGGCCGATGCCTCGGCGGTCGGCGGACGCGGGGAGAACGTCGCATCCACATAGAGCCCCGCGAGATCGCGCAGTGGCGGTAACGCGGCCGGGGGTGCGCCGTGCCGGCCGAGCGCGTCGACCTGTTCGAGTGGCGTGAGGGCGTTCGAGACGGGCAGCCCCGCGACGGTGCAGGCGTCGAGCGCTTCGGCCCATGCCCCCGTGATGCGCACGCGCGGGACCGGATCGGTTCGGCGGCGTCGGCGGCGGCGACGGCGGCCGAGACCGGAGATCAGCAGCATGCCGGCGAGCGCGAGGACACCGAGGACGGGAATCGCCAGCCAGCGGATGGTGTCGAGATCAAAGCCGGATGACGGGGCAGCCGGCTCGGTCGAGACCAACAGGTCGCGGGGTGGGCCGCTCGAGCCGGAGTTCCCGGCGTTCGACGGGGTCGGGGTCGCGGGTGCGTTCGTGGTCGTGGTGGTGGTCGGGGCGCCGGTGTCGGAAGGTACCGGTCGGGACCCGAGGCGGGCGTCGGCCTGGCCGGGCAGGGGGCCGGTCGGGGTGGGTTCGAAGGTGCGCCATCCGAGGCCGGCGAACCACACCTCCGCCCAGGCGTGGGCATCCCGGCCGCGGACCGAGTATTCGCCCGTCTGCTCGTCGAGCGTGCCGGGCGTGAACCCGACGACGACCCGTGCGGGGAGACCGTTCGCCCGGGCGAGGGCGGCGAACGCGGCGGCGAACTGCTGACAGAAGCCGCGCCGCAGTCGGAGGAAGGCACCGATCGCTTCTTCTCCGTCGCCGAGGTCGACGTTGATGTCGTACGTGAACGATCCGTCGGTGAAGAAGCGTTGCAGGGCTTGGGCCTTCCCGTACGGGGTCTCCTGTCCGGCCGTGATGGCACGGGCCTGGGAGTACAGGGTGCGAGGAAGGCCGGCCGGGAGAGACCGCGCCGCACGCACCGCGTCGGGCATCCGGTCCGAGCGGGTCGCGGTGGCGGCAATCTGGGCGTCGGTCGGTGCCTCCTCGATCCGGGAACGGATCTCGTACTCCGCGCCGGTGACCGGGTTCGGCGCGACCATCGTGTCGGAATCCTTGATGATGCGTGCGTTCCCCATGGTCGTGGCCACCGGTGAGAACGCGGCCGGGACCCAGAGGTCGCCCAGCCCGCGGATCGAGAACTGCTGGCGAACCGCGCCGCGTCGGGACCGGGCCCGGAACACGGTGGCCGCGTCGGCCGCCTCGCTCGCGACGCTCCACGTGGTGCCGTTGAATCGGTCGAGGGCGACCAGCCGCCAGTACAACGGCCGCGGCGATTCGACGCGGAAGAGTTCGACGTCGCTGCGCGGACCCAGGCGGGCCCGCAGGTCCACGAGTGGGCTGACCGTGGTGTAGTCGCCGAGGCCGCCACCACCGGTTCCTGAGCGGTTGCGGTAGCGAAGGAGCGGGGGGCTGTCGACCCCGGGAAACAGTGGGGTCAGGACGAGGCTGGCGACGATCGCCGCACCCCCGAGGAGCGCCGCACTGCGGATCACCGATGCGTCGGAGGCGAGGCGGCGACCGGTGAACCACGTACGGCGTTCGGTGAGCCGTTCGGTGTTGGCGGTCACGATGGCGACGAGCGCGGCCGCGACGTAGGCGAAGGTCGTGGCAATCCGAAGATCGGACGTCCCGAGGGTGCCGGTCAACACCAGCACCACCAATGTGGGGCCGAGCGCGCCGATCGTGACGTCGGGTCGACGGGCGAGGTACTCGGCGAGCGTGGCGGTGATCGCCATCGTGATCGCACAGAGCAGCACCACACCGGGCCGGGGTGCCACCGGCGCGACCCCGACGCGGAAGATGTCCCATCCGACATCCATGAGATGGGCAATGCGTTGCCCGGTCCGGGGCGTCGGGACCCCGAAGGTGGTGAAGTCTCCGGCGCTGATCCAGGCCAGGGCGAGGAACGTGACCGCGAGCCCGACGATCGCGGAACGCGGGGCCGACCACTCGCGCCACCGCCCGGCGAATCCCACTGCGTGCGGGAGTACTGCCGCGACGACCAGCGCGGGGACGAAGCCGGCCGCGCTGAACACTCGGCTGAACGCCAGTGCCGTGGCCACGCTGACGAGGGCGAGCGCGGCGGCGGGCACTGCGTGGCGACGCACGTCGAAGGTCGACGGGGAGGGTGCGATCGCGGCGTCGGGCCCGGTGACGGTCACGACGCTCGTCCCCGTCGTGTGCCGGTCCGGCGCCGGGCCATGGCCGTGTTCCAAGCCGTGACGAAGCCCGCGGATCGACCGTCGAGGACACTGACGGCCTTCGTGGGGCTGATGTCGTCAGGGTCGGTCGAGACGAGGACCACTGGCGCGCCGGGGCCGGCGAGCGCGGTGAACCGGCCGATGTCCGGGGGTGCGCCGGTCACGACCACCAGGAGTCCGCGCCGAACGGTCGAGCGGTAGGGCACGAGCGACGGCGTTCGTTCGGCGTCGGGTGCGATCGTGGCGAGCTCGTCGAGGAGTCGGGCCTCGGAACTCGTGTGGCCGCCCGGTCCGACGCCGAGCCGGCGGCCGGCGGTCGTGACGATGTCGCAGCCGCGACCCGAACGCAGCAGCCGTACGCCGATCGACGCGATGGCTTCGATGGCGGCCTCGTAGTTGTCGCCGTGATATCCCACGGACCGATTGTCGAAGAGGAGCACGGTCTCGGGGCGCCAGGACGACTCGTCCTCGCGGACCATGAACTCACCCAACCGGGCCGTCGATCGCCAATGGATGCGGCGGAGATCGTCGCCGGTTTGATACTCCCGGAGCGCAAGGAACTCGTCGGGTGCGGTGGCCGGGACGGGCACCACGGCCCGGCGGTCGGCCGCCGACCGGCGCGGGCCCGGCGCGCCGCCGATGGGTTTCAGATCGTGGATGCGGGGCCGGACCGTCACCTCGTCGATCTCGGGAAGGACGATCGTACGGTCGGTCAGCCCGAACGGGTCGGAGATGCCGACGGTGGCCGGGCCGATCGCGAATCGGCCCCGGCGATCGGTGGGGATGCGGTACGCGGCGCGGCCGCGCTGCGCCCCGTCCAACGCGGGGCTGATGAACCGTGCCGCCCGGCGACCACCGTCGAAGGCGTCGGTGACCTTCAGCTGCGGGCTGCTGGCCCGGGCCACGATCTCGAGGTCGACCCGCGCCGTGCCGCCGACGTGCACCCGATGCGGGCGGACCGAACGGGTCAGGGTGACCGGGGTCGGCCGGGTGCGCGTCCAGAACCATGCGCCGCCGAGGAGTGCGATGGCGCAGAGCCCCAGAGAACTGAGTTCGACGGTTCCGAGCAGTCGGCCGGCGATGAGCAGCCCGACTGCGGCGCCGAAGAGCGACCAGCCTCGGCGGGTCAGTGCGGTGCCGCCCACGGATCGAGATCCCGGCTCAGCCGGTCGCACCAGGGACCGGAACCGATCGCAGCAATTCGTCGATCACCGCGCGGCCA
Source organism: Acidimicrobiia bacterium (assembly GCA_016650415.1). Lineage (GTDB taxonomy): Bacteria > Actinomycetota > Acidimicrobiia > IMCC26256 > JAENVU01 > JAENVU01. The sequence goes on along the minus strand of JAENVU010000155.1, from coordinate 1,514 downwards.
TCGACGCCGCGCAGCTCGGCGTCCGTGGTCGGCATCAAGCGGTGGGCCAGGACCGGTCCCGCGAGCCGTTTCACGTCGTCGGGAAGCACGAAGTCGCGTCCGGAGGCGGCGGCCCACGCGCGTGCCGCGCGCTGGAGCCCGAGGGCGCCGCGGGGACTTGCCCCGAGGGCGAGCGCCGGGTGGTGGCGGGTCGCGTCGGCGAGGCTGACGATGTACTCACGCAGATGCGGGGCGACGTGGACCTGCGGGATGGTGCGGGTCAACGCCACGAACTCGTCGCGCGAGAGCACCGCGCCCAGCTCCGCCGCGCTGACGTGGTCGCGGTCGGCGGCGAGGATGTCGACTTCGGCCTCGCGTTCGGGATATCCCATCTCGATCCGCATGAGGAACCGGTCGAGCTGGGCCTCGGGCAGGGGATAGGTGCCTTCCAGCTCGATTGGGTTCTGGGTCGCGATCACCATGAACGGGGGGCCCAGCGGGTACGTGTGATCGTCGACGGTCACCTGGCCTTCCTCCATCGCCTCGAGGAGGGCTGACTGGGTCTTGGGCGACGCGCGATTGATCTCGTCGGCGAGGAGCACGGTCGCGAAGACGCCGCCCGGACGGAACTCGAACTCGTTGGTGGCGCGGTTCCAGACCGAGATGCCCGTGACGTCCGACGGGAGAAGGTCGGGCGTGAACTGGATGCGGTGCCACGAACCGCTGACCGATCGGGCGATGGCCTTGGCCAGCGAGGTCTTCCCCACGCCGGGCACGTCCTCGATCAGGAGATGTCCCTGGGCGAACAAGCAGACGAGTGCGAGTTGGATGGCGTCGCGCTTGCCCTGAATCACCTGCTCGATATGTTCCACCAGCTTGCGGAACGCTTGATCCACGGGCCCTCCCCGGACGTGTCGCTGCATTGTACGGACCGCGTGCCAGTACGGTTTCGCGCCGTGGAGGAGCGCACGGGTCAGCATCGAGGTCGGGGCGAGCGTCTCGCGGCGGTGCGGGCCGTCCTGGCCGTGATCGTGCGCCCACGACTGTGGGGAACCGCGCTCCGTCAACTCGGGGCGATCGCTCCCCGCCGGTGGTGGCGCCACCCACCGTTCCTGCCGATTCCCGAACGCCGGTACCTCGAGTTCAGGCTCCAGACCCAGTACGGACCCGATGCCGACGTGGATCCGGCGGATGTCGTGACCTACCTCGAGTGGTGCAAGCAGTCGCGCCGATAGGGGCCGGGACCGGTGACGACGATCGGTAACATCTCACCGTTCCGGTGGCGCCAGGTCGCAGCGGGTGGATCGGGACGCTGGAGGCGTGTCATGAACCGCACGTTGCTGCTCAACGCGACATTCGAGCCACTGTGTCTGGTCTCCTTCCGACGCGCCATTGTGCTGGTCCTGAAGGACAAGGCCGAGGTCATCGCCCGCAATGGTGCGGAGTTCCACTCCGAGCGGGTGTCGATCCCGTGTCCGTCGGTCATCCGCCTCGTGCACTTCGTGCGGGTGCCGTATCGCAATCGGGTCCCACTT
>JAENVU010000154.1 GCA_016650415.1 Acidimicrobiia bacterium | reverse complement strand
TCGTGCGGGTTCATCTTCTTCTGGCTGCTCAGGACCAGCGTGTTGCCCTGGAGCAACAACATCAACGCGACCCACTGCGCAGCGCCGTGCATGAGCGGCGCGACGGGGAACCCGGAGAGCGTGCCGCCGTTTCTCGCCAGCTCCATGACCTCGTCCGGCGAGGTGAACGGGTTCCCGCCCCCCATCAGCGCGCCGATCGTCGAGTGGAAGAAGTCCTCTTGGCGCCACATCACACCCTTGGGCATGCCGGTGGTCCCGCCGGTGTAGAGCATGTAGAGATCGTCGGGGCTACGCGGCTCCGCGTACCGCTCGGTCGATGCCGCCGCGAGTGCGGCCTCGTACTCCACCGCGCCGATCGTCGCGAGGTCCTCGTCGGATCCGTCCTCGACCGACACGAAGATCTTCAACTTCGGACACTGGTCCTGCACGGTCGCAATACGCGGCACGAACTCACGACCGTGGACCAGGCCGACGAGATCGGCGTTGTCGAACAGGTACGCGAGTTCAGCCTCGACGTAGCGGTAGTTCACATTGATCGGAACGCCACGCGCCTTCCAAATGCCGAACATCGCTTCGATCCACTCCGGACCGTTGTACGCGTAGATGCCGACGTGGTCACCGACCTCGAGCCCGGCCGAGATGAGGTGATTCGCGAGGCGGGTCGAACGCTCGTCGAGTTCGGCGAAGGTGTAGCGCCGATCACCACAGACCAGCGCGGTGCGGTCGGGAACCAGATCCGCGACACCCTCGAACAAGTCGGCGAAGTTCCACTGCATCTATTTCCTCACGATCACTGAGCTGCCATGGCCGAACAGGCCCTGGTTCACGGTGAGCCCGACCCGGGCTCCTTCCACTTGCCGGGCGCCGGCTTCGCCCCGGAGGTGCCAGGTCAGTTCGCAGACCTGAGCAATGGCCTGCGCGGGGACGGCCTCGCCGAAACAGGCGAGTCCGCCACTCGCATTCACGGGAATCCGACCGCCGATGGTCGTGTCGCCGTCGCGAACGAGACGCTCGGCTTCCCCCGGCTTGCAGATCCCGATGTTCTCGTACCAGTCGAGTTCGAGCGCGGTCGAGAGGTCGTACACCTCGGCGAGATCCAGATCCTCGGGACCAATCCCGGCCTGCTCGTACGCGGCGTGGGCGATCGAGTCTCGGAAACCCCGTTCGGGTTCGGCGACTCCGAAGGCCGAGTCGGTCGCGAAGTTCGGCATGTCGATCAACGTGTTGGGGTAGCTCGGGCTGACGGTGCTGACCCCGGCGATCCGTACCGGGCTCGTGTGACCCAGCTTCTTCGCGTAGTCCATGCTGCAGACGATGAGCGCGGCCGCACCATCCGAAGTCGCGCAGATCTCGAGGAGCCGAAGCGGGTCCGAGACCATCGGCGATGCCGCGACCTCGTCGAGCGTCACCTCCTTGCGGAAGCGCGCGTTCGGGTTCTCGAACCCGTGCCTCGCGTTCTTCACCTTGACGGTCGCGAAGTCCTCCTGGGTCGCGCCATGCAACTCCATGCGGCGACGCGCGTACATCCCGAAGTACGTCGGGTTGGTCGCGCCGAGGAGGCGGAACCGCAACCAGTCCGGATCGTCACCCCGCTCCCCGGCGTTTGGCGCGAGGAAGCCCTTGGGAGTCGTGTCTGCGCCAATCACCATGGCGACGTCGACCATGCCGGCCAGAATCTGCGCGCGGGCGGCGTTCAGCGCGGTGGCACCACTCGCGCACGCGGCATACGAACTGGACACCGACGCGCCCTGCCACCCGAGTGCCTGGGCGAAGGTCGCACCCGCCACATATCCCGGATAGCCGTTGCGGACGGTGTCCGCACCGCAGACCAGCTGGACGTCGCGCCAGTCGACCCCGGCATCTTCGAGCGCGGCCCTTGCGGCCACCACGCCGTACTCGACGAAGTTCTTGCCCCACTTGCCCCACGGGTGCATTCCCACACCCAGGATTGCGATCTCCTCCATCGCCTCGCTCACGACTCCACCGGCTTCCACTGCCAGACCACGTACTCATGGTCGTCGTCTTCGTACAAGGTCCCGAGGGTGAGTTCGACCTCGGTGCCCACGGCCAGCGTCGACGGGTCGGCGTCGGGGACGAGCGGCCCCAGTACCACCATCTGCTCGGTCGGAAGCTCGACCGCAACCACCGTGTAGGGCACAAACGGGTCGGCGGCCATGTACGGAGGCGGCGGTTGGTAGTGATTCGTGGTCCACGACCACACGCGACCGCGCCGGGACAACTCGACCTCTTCGAGGTCCTCGGTCGGTGAAATCGGATTCCGGGAGAACGCGAGGTTCTTCGGGAAGAAGTAGCTCCCGGTCTCGACCCCACGACTCCCGAGCAATGCCGGAGCATCATCCAGGGTGAACCAGCCATCGACGGC